>JALYMX010000312.1 GCA_030773495.1 Actinomycetota bacterium
CCGACCACCGCTCGCACGACGAGCAGAACTCAATGATCCGTCGCTACATCGCCTGGCGGAACCGCCATGCGAAAGACGAGGCACTTCGTGAACTTGTGAAGCGCGCAAACGTTGCCTGACGCGGCACTAGAAGCCCAAGTCCTCGTCGCTGACTGGCGGATCGAGTACAACACCTACCGCCCCCACTCCGCCCTCGACATGCTCACCCCAGCCGAGTTCGCGGACCAGTGGAGGCGGACCAACCCACCCAAGCTCTCGTAGCGGGTGAACCTATCAACGGGGTCCGGCCAGGAGCGCTCGTTGAGGGCACGGGTGTGTACGCCTACAACCGCATCCATCTGGACGCCGAAGACAAGCGCCTCAGCTCGAGTCGGTCATGGTTATCGTCGATGCCGGCTCGATCGTGTCCGAAGCGTTGATTGAGCACCAGCGCGCCTCCGTCGTCGACGACGGCGAGCTGGTGTCGCTGACCGCCCCAGTCCACTCCTGCGAACATGGACACTGCATCGCCTCCTTTGAGGTGGTGCCACAACCCCACGGCGTGCTCGACCTGGTCGCTCGCCACGGCGCTCGAAGCGCTACTCCCAATGGCCAGTGCAGAGCTCGCCACCGGCGGGAGGGACAGGTCTGCCGACGGACCTCGAAGGTCACGCTGCCAAGGCCCTCTCCCGCCGGTGGGGAGTGACCAGCGGGACCGTCCCGCCAGCCGGTAATGCTTCGGCGGTGTCAGGCCGCCAGGGTGGATAGTGCACTGACGATCTCTGCCAGGCGGCGCCGATGAACACCGAGGCGATGGCCGCCTTGAGGCCCAGGTGGTGATCGGAGATGACCAGCTGGACGCCCGACAGGCCCCGGGCTCGCAGGCCCTGGAGGAACGCCGTCCAAAACGCCCCGTCCTCGCTGTCGCCCACGGCCACGCCCAGCACCTCCCGGTCGCCCGCGGCGGTCACCCCGGTGGCCACCACCACCGCCCTCGACACCCCCCGGCCCCGGACCCGGCCCTTCACGTAGGTGGCATCGGCGAACACGTAGGGGAACGCCACGTGGTCGAGCGGGCGGAACGCCTCCAGGTCGGCGTCGAGCTCGGCGCAGACGCGGCTCACCTCGGACTTGGAGATGCCCGAGCCCACGCCCAGGGCCTGGACCAGGTCGTCGACCTTGCGGGTGGACACGCCGTGCACGTAGGCCTTCATCACGACCGCGAACAGGGCCCGGTCGATGCGCCGGCGGCGCTCGAGAGGCCCCAGCCGTCTCGCCTAGGAGCGACCGAACCGCCGATATCTCAAGTCGGAACGGACGTGTCCTCACCGAGGACTTCGGGTTGAACCTGGTGCTGGCGAGGACGCGTTATCTGGAGTCGTCCTTGCCGGTTGCGGGAGTGTCGCGTTGGCTCAGGTCCAGCCTTCGGCTTCTTCGATCTGTTGAGCGGTGACCGTCTCGAGTTCGGTGACCAGCTCGCGTAGACGGCGGGAGTTGTCGAACATCGGCTGGTAACGCTCGGCTTGCTCGCGGCTGAGGGTGCGGGTGACGGTCCGCTCGCCGACCTTGCGGATCCAAGAGGGATAGGGCCCGTGGAGGCGGCCGGGGTCGTCCTTGCACGGACAGCGCGGCGACCCGCAGCGGGTTGTGCGCTCGACAAGGCTGCCGGGCAGGCACGGTCCGAGCTTGGCGATCTCGGCGGCGATCTGGCGGTGTCGGGCGCGGAGGGCTGTGCCGGTCGGGGCCATGCCTCTTGCTACCGCGTGTCGGGTATCCACCCACAGACGCCTTGAATGTCTCACACTTCAAGTCATTGCCGGTCGACGGGAGGTAGGAGTGCTGGTTCAGCGGGTGGTGATGCCCAGCGGCAGCCCCGACTCCTGGACGGTGCTCGACGACGACGGCGAGGTCATCGAGCCCGCCGAGCGCTACCTCGCCTACCTGTCGGCGATCGAACGCTCGCCCAACACGGTGCGCGCCTATGCCATCAGCCTCAAGCTCTGGTTCGAGTTCCTCGCCGGTGCCGGCCTGGCCTGGGACGAGGTCGGCATCGAGGACGTGGCCCGGTTCGTGGGCTGGCTGCGGGCACCGGCTCCCAACGTCGTGGTCCTGGCCGACGAGGCCGCTCGGCGGCGACCGTCGTCGATCAACCGCTACCTGGCCGGAGTGTTCGGCTTCTATGACCACCATGCCCGCACCGGGCTGGCGGTGGCCTCGGAGCTGGTCACGTGGCGGCGAGCATCGCGGGGCTCCTACAAGCCGTTCCTCCACCACGTGACCAAGGGCAGGCCGATCCCGGTTCGGCCGGTCAAGCTCGCGGTCCCGCGGCGGCGCCCGGCCACGCTCGGCCCCGAGGAGATCGTGGCCGTCCTCGGCGACTGCGTGCACCTGCGCGACCGGTTCCTGCTCTCGCTGCTTGCCGAGACCGGTATGCGGGTTGGCCAGGCGCTGGGGCTGCGCCACAGCGACTTCGTCTCCCGGGAGCGGTTCGTGCGCATCGTGCCCAGGATCGACAACGCCAACGGCGCCCGGGCCAAGTCGCGGTCGGTCTCGGTCGTCCCGGTGTCGACGCCGCTGGTGCGCCTCTACTCGGAGTACATGCACGTCGAGTACGGCGAGATCGACTCCGACTACGTGTTCGTCAACCTCTTCGGCGGCCGGGTGGGCCGGCCCCTCACCTACGCCACGGTGCACGAGCTGGTGGGGCGAATCGCAGCCCGCACCGGGATCTCCTTCACGGCCCACATGCTGCGCCACTCCCATGCCACCGAGATGGTCCGCCAGGGCGTGCCCATCGAGGTGGTGGCCAAGCTGCTGACCCATCGCTCCTCGGCGACTACCAGCTCCACCTACCTGCATCTCGACGTGGCCGACATCCGCCGCCCTCGTCAAGGCCGGCGTGTGGACAGAGGCCGACCGATGACCTCGGTCGCCGCCGCCAGGCTCGGAGTCGTCGCCGGCGAGGCCTCACTGGACGGCGCGTGGGCGGCCGAGCGCTGGGACGCCGCCGCTCTGGGCGTGCC
>JALYMX010000313.1 GCA_030773495.1 Actinomycetota bacterium
TCTCGCGGGACGGGTGCGGGGTCCCGGGGGACGGCCGGCGGGGGCGAAGGACCGTCCCGCGCCCCGGAAATCTCGCCGTGCAGGACACGAGAGGGAACGCCAGCGGGAACGCGCTGCGGTTCCCTTGGCACATGCCAGCCGTCCTCCGTCCCAACCACGCCTTCCCGCTCGCGTCCCGCGGCGAGAAATTCCGCCGAGCGACCGAAGTGGGAACGCCACCGGGAGCGTCAGCGGGAAGGCCGCTTCGGAACCTCCTCGTGCTCATCACGCACGAGGAGGAACAGATGGTGAACCGCATCCTGGCCGGGCTCGACCGGGAATGGGCCGAGCTCGAGGCGTCGCCGGCCGCCCGGGCCGCCCTGGCCCGCTGGTCGGAGGACGAGCCGGCGCTGGCCGGCTTCGCATGCCTCGGCCACATCCTGGCCGAGCGCAAGGCGAACCCGGCAGTCGCCCCCGCGATCCTGGCCGGCCTCGCCCGGCTGGCGGCCTCCGACGAGCTGGCGGCGCGCACCCTGCTCCAGGCCCTCGTCCCCGGGCTGGTGGCCCTGGCCCGCGGCCCACTGGGCGGCGATCGGACCTGTCTCGACGAGCTGGTGTCGTTGGCCTGGGAGCGCATCCGCACCTACCCCACGCGCCGGCCTGGGTCGGTGGCCGCCAACGTGCTCTACGACGTCCGCAAGAACTACCTCGCCCACCGGGCCATCGACACGCCGAGGGCGCAGCCCTGTACCGACCGCTCAGTGCCGCCCGCGCCATCGGCGGAGGAGGCGGCGTTGGAGAGGACCTGCGTGGCCGAGGTGCTCGCCGCCCAGAGGAGCGGCGTGATCGGCGATGTCGCCATGGATCTCATCGTGCGCACCCGCCTCGACGGGATCCCCCTCGCCGAGGCGGCGGCCGAGCACCACGCAAGCATCGAGTGGGCCAACTGCGTGCGCTGGCGGGCCGAGCGCCGCCTGCGTCCGCTGCTGGCCGAGGCGAGTTGACGTCGTTCTCGCCCAAGACGATGAAATCCTCGCACCGGTCGTTCCGCTCCGCTACGATCCCCCGCCGGTACCTCTCGAGGGACCCGGTCTCGCTGGCCCGACCGCAATGGGGCCGGCCCACCAGATGGACCGGGGCCCCGACCGGTCTTCTCGCCGACCACTCGATTCAAGGCTCCAGAGGCGAGGAGCATGGTGGGGCCCGGACGCACACGCTGCGCCCGAGCACAGCACGAGGTACGGGTATGACACCCACGCAAGCAAGCCGCCGCCGACGGTGGTGGCACCGCGGACAGGCCATCGCCACCGCGGCGCCGCCCCTCGCCGAGGGCAACGACTGGGAACCAGCAGACTCGGCTGCGACATCGGGTCCGTCGCCGAAGAGGTCGTCGGAGGAAGAGGGCCCAACGGGCCGGCGGCGGACGCGCCGCCTTGGGGTCGCTCCGGTTCTCATCGTCGTCGCTGTTGCGATCGTTGGAACGGTCGGCTTCGTTGCCACGCGCGACGGCGAGAAGGCACCGGCTCCCGAACCACCGGCCGTGGAGTCGACAGCGGCGCCGACGACCACCGCGCCTCCAGACCCGGCCCAGGCCGCAACCGACGCCTTCTTCGCCTACGAGGAGGCATTCCTTGCCGCCGCGATCATTCCCGACCCGGACCATCCGGCGCTCCGGGAAACGGCGACGGGCGAGAACCTCGCAGACGATGTCGCCCAACTACGGGCCTGGCAGCTCAGCGGCCGAGTCGTACGGCCAATTGGGGCAGCGACAGAAGGGGTGCGCGTCCTCACCGCGAGCGTGCAGCCAGACGGCACCGCGCGCGTCCGCGCCTGCATTACCGACGACGACCACGTCGTCATCGCCGCCACGGGTCAGGTTGTGAACGACGACGTGGTCACCCGCCTCGTGGACCTGACTCTGGTTGTGGAGGGCGGCCGCTGGAAGGTCTCGCGATTCCGAGTCGCTGAGCGGTGGGAGGGGGTGGCTGGATGCGCCGCCAACGCCGGTTGATGCGAAGCAGCACGGCTGTGCTCATCGTGGGCCTCGTTTCGGCGATGACTCCGGATCACGCGGCGGCCGACAAGATCGCCACCAAGGATGAGAGAGGCATCGGCGCCGGCGCCAGCACCCCCGGCGCCCCTGAAGCCCGGCGGGGTCGGCCGAGAACCCACCGCCACTCCTCTATCAGCTGCGCCTACCACGACCCCAGTGCCCCGAAGGTCGCGGGGACGGGCAACACCTTCCCGCGGGCGACTCCCGGCCCCGAGGGCGGGACGTTCGTGCGCATCTGCACGGCGCCGGACGGAACCGAGGTGACCAACAGGATCGTGGAGCTCCCACCCCGGCCGACCCCCGGCCCGACTCCGCGACGCCTGGCCGAAGAGGCCCTCGACTACACGCCCCTGCCGCTCCCCGAACCCATCACGTCGCCCACCGACTGGAACACGATCGTCAACTTCCCGACCTGGCTCGCAGTGGCGGACTGGTCACCGGCGACGGCCGAGGCCGCTGTCTCCGGCCTCGCCACCACGGTGGTGGCCACGCCCCAGCGGGCGGTGTGGGACATGGGCGACGCCGCCCAGGTGGTCTGCGCCGGCCCGGGGCGCCGCTACGACTTCTCCGTCCCCGACGACGAGCAGCGCACCGACTGCTCCTACACCTACCGCATCTCCTCCGCTGGCGCGAGCTGGGACGACACCTACGACGCCAGCGTCACCGTCGTGTACCACGTGACCTGGAGCGCGACGGACGGCTCCGGCGGCGACCTGGGCGAGCTGCCCGTCACTCGCCGCTTCCCCATGCAGGTCGGCGAGGTCCAGGCCCTCGTCGTCGGCCACGGGAGGCGCCGGTGACCGCCACCACGTCCCGTCGCAGCCCGGGCGCAGCTACCGGCACCTCGGCCAACGCCAGGGCACCCGCCACCCGGCCC
>JALYMX010000314.1 GCA_030773495.1 Actinomycetota bacterium
AACGAGGCCCGGCGGGTCCCGCCGGCCGCCTTCGCCGCCGCCGGCACGTCGGCCCGGGGGGAGCTGTGGGCGGCCATGCTCGACACCAAGGCGTCGTGGGACGACCTCGTCGAGCGCCACGCCCCGGACCGCCGCACGGCGCGGCGTATCCTCGGGAACAAGCTCTACGAGAACGTGGCCGGGCGCTTCGTGCAGAGCCACGAGTACATCGCCATGGAGCGGCTGTACGACCTGCACCACGAGGGCGCCTACGACCTCATCGTGGTCGACACGCCACCCACCCGCTACGCCCTCGACTTCGTCGACGCTCCCGAGCGGATGGCGGAGTTCTTCTCCAGCCGCTTCCTGCGGCTGCTCACCGCTCCCTACCGCTCGAGCGTGGTGAACCTGGCGTCCAAGCCGTTCTTCACGGTTGCCGACCGCATCCTGGGCTCGCAGTTCCTGCACGACATCTCGGAGTTCTTCTCGCTGTTCCAGACCATGGCTCCCGGGTTCGTCGAGCGGGCCCGCGCCGTCAGCCAGCTGCTGCGCGACCACCGCACGACCTATGTGGTCGTGACCACCCTGGAAGCGGCGCCGCTGCGCGAGGCGGAGGTGTTCTCGTCCGCCCTGCGGGCCAAGGGCTTCCACCTCGGCGCCGTGGTGCTCAACCGCGTGCTCCCGCCCTACCTGCTCGACGACGACGCGGCCGCCGTCGCCGCTCGGCTGGCTGCCGACCCCGAGGTGATCGCCGCCGCCCTCGACGACGGCGTGGGCGAGCGGGACCAGGTCGCGCGGGTGGTGAGCGAGGTGGCCGAGAGCTTCCTGCGCTTCCAGGTCGTGGCCCAGCGCGAGGCCGAGCAGCGGGCCGAGCTCGCCGTCGGGACGGACGTGGTGACGCCCGTCCCGTACTTCGAGACCGACATCCACGACCTCGCCGGCCTCCTGCGCCTCGGCGAGCGCATCTGGGCGTAGGTTCTGCAGCCTGCCCGCGTCATGCGGCACGAAAGGGCGCCGTGCGCCCGTTCGCGCCGCATGAACGAGCCGGATCCCGGTCCCGCCGCCGGGCACGGCGCGCCGGCGTCCTGGCGGGGGCGTTGAGGAGCTCTCCTAGCATGGCGACGTGCTCGACTACCACCTGCACCTGTGGCCGCACGGGCAGCAGGCGGAGGGTCCGACCGTCGAGCGCGTGGCCGCCTACTGCGAGCGGGCGGCGGCGGCCGGCGTGCGCGAGGTCGCCCTCACCGAGCACCTGTTCCGCTTCGCCCAGGCCGACGCCGTGCTCGGCGGCTTCTGGGACGACGACCCCGACCCGGCGCTGCGCCAGGCCATGGCCGCGTACTGGGCCGAGCACGCGAGGGCCGATCTCGACGCCTACGTCGAGGTGGTCCTGGCCGCCAAGGCGGCTGGGCTGCCCGTGGTCCTCGGCCTCGAGGTGGACCACTACGCCGGGCGCATGGACAAGGTGGCCGCCCTGCTCGAGGGGTACCCCTTCGACGTTCTGCTCGGCTCCGTGCACTGGGTGGGCGCCTGGGGCTTCGACGACTACGAGAACCCGGTGATGGGCGCCGAGTGGGACCGGCGGGGCACCGAGGTGGCCTGGCGCCAGTACACCGAGGCCCTCGAGGAGCTGGCGGCATCGGGCACCTGCGACGTGCTGGCCCACCCCGACCTGTGCAAGGTGACCGGGCGTTTGCCGGCGGTGCCCGACGAGTTCCACGACCGCATGGCCGAGGCGGCGGCGGCGTCCGGGATGGCTGCCGAGGTGTCCTCGGCCGGGTGGCGCAAGCCGGTGGCCGAGCACTACCCGGCGCCGGCACTCCTCCGCCGGTTCTTCGCACGGGGCGTGCCGATCACCACCGCCTCCGACGCCCACGATCTGCCCGACGTCGCCCACCGCTCGGCCGACCTCCGCCGGCTCGTGACCGACGCGGGCTACCGCGCGCTGGCCGCCTACCGGGGCCGGGCCCGGCGCCCCGTCCCCCTCGAGGCGACGTGAGCGTGGCCGCCGGGCCGACCGGCGCCGCCGGGCCGGGCGAGGTGCCCCTCCTCTCCGAGCGGGGTCAGGCCCATCTCCAGCGCCTCACGGCGACGTGGGGCATCCTCGCCGACCTGTCGCGGGCCGACCTCTTGCTGTTCGTGCCCGCCGGCGGAGGCGACGGGCGCTTCCTCGTGCACGGCCAGATGCGCCCCACCACGAGCCAGACCCTCCACAGCGACGACCTCGTCGGGCGGGTCGTGGACGACGCCGAGCGCCCCCTCATCGCCCGCGCCTGGCGGCTGGGGGAGATCGTGGAGGCCGAGGCCACCTTCGACCGGGGTGAGCGGGCGCGGGTGCAGTGCATCCCGGTGCGCTGCGACGGCGAGCTCGTCGCCGTGCTGACCCGGGAGGCACCCCTTGCCGTGGGCGGGCGCCGGCCGGGCGAGCTCGAGCGCGTGTACGCGGAGACGTTCGACCGGCTGGCCCGGATGATCGTGGCGGGGACGTTCCCGTTCGAGATGGAGGACGCGCCCACCGCCGAGTCGCCGCGGGTGGGCGACGGCGTCCTCTCCCTTGACCGCACCGGCAGGGTCGAGTACGCCTCGCCCAACGCGGTCAACGCCTTGCACCGGATGGGGATCTACTCCAACACCGAGGGCGTGCGCCTCGACGAGCTCGGGGTGGAGGAGACGGCCATCCAGCGGGCCTTCTTCGCCGCCGTGCCGGTCACCGAGGAGATCGGGCGCTCCTCCGAGGTGGTCGTGCTGCTCCGCTGCATCCCGCTGCTCGAGGGCGGGGAGGTGACCGGCGCCCTCGTGCTGCTGCGCGACGTCACCGACCTGCGGCGGCGCGACCGGCTCCTCGTGTCCAAGGACGCCACCATCCGGGAGGTCCACCACCGGGTGAAGAACAACCTCCAGACGATCTCGTCGTTGCTGCGCCTGCAGGCCCGCCGCCTGCCCGAGGGCGAGGGGCGGCTGGCCCTGGCCGAGGCGGAGCGCAGGATCCGCTCCATCGCCCTGGTCCACGAGATCCTCTCCCGCGACCCCAGTCAGCAGGTGCCGTTCAACGAGATCATCGACCCCCTCCTGCGCATGGCCAAGGAGGGGGCGCTGTCACCCGAGGGCGTGGTGTTCTCGGTGAGCGGCGACGCCGGCGAGCTGCCCGCCACGCTGGCCACGCCCCTCGCCGTTGCCATCACCGAGCTGCTGCAGAACGC
Organism: Actinomycetota bacterium; assembly: GCA_030773495.1. Classification (GTDB taxonomy): domain Bacteria; phylum Actinomycetota; class Acidimicrobiia; order Acidimicrobiales; genus JALYMX01. The sequence goes on from JALYMX010000314.1 coordinate 3,180, forward strand.
CGCCGAGCACGCCTTCCCGCTGGAGCGGTTCCCGGAGGAGGCCGATCGCTGCGTCGAGCTCTCCCTGTGCAACGACGGCGCGGAGGTCGTCGTGCAGGTCAAGGACAACGGCCAAGGCCTGCCCTCGGGCTTCTCCATCGAGCACACCGGGACGCTCGGGCTGTCCATCGTGCGGGATCTCGTCACCGGCCAGCTGGGCGGCTCGATCACCATGCACAGCGACGGCGGGACGCTCGTGGAACTGCGGATGCCCCTCGATCGGCCGGCAGCGGAGTAGCGGTGCGCCTCAGCGGCGGCGTCGCGCCGCTGAGTCAGGAGGCGGCGCGACGTTGCTCGGCCAACCAGGCCTTGCGCAGCTTGCGGCGTTCCTCCTCCGAGGTGCCACCCCACACGCCGGACTCCTGGTTGGTGGCCAGGGCGAACTCCAGGCACTGCGGCTGGGCCTCGCAGCGCCGGCACACCGCCTTCGCCGCCTCGATCTGGTCGAGGGCGGGACCGGTGGTGCCCACGGGGAAGAACAACGAAGGGCTCGTGTCACGGCACGCGGAGAGATCCCGCCAGTCGTCGGTATCCCAGTCGATCGAGCGGCTCCACGTCAGCGCCACGATTCCCTCCTCGCCCAACTTCCCTCTTGTGATTTTCTTCACATGCGTCGCCACCATGAACGGCGCTACGGAAGAAGGAGAACGTTCCTTAGGCTAGCGGTTACGACTTTCCCCTGCAAGCATGAGGAAGGCAATGGCCATCGTCCTTGCCCACCGCGGCGCGTCGCGCGCGGCGCGTGAGAACACCCTTGACGCGTTCCGCGCCGCGCGTGCGCTCGGCGCCGACGGTGTGGAGCTCGACGTGCGGCGCAGCGCCGACAGCACCCTGGTGGTGCACCACGACCCCCTCCTCCCCGACGGCCGGCCCGTCGCCGGCTTGCCCATGGCGGAGATGCCGCCCTGGGTGCCCGCCTGGACGCCGCCCTCGAGGAGTGCGAGGGCATGGTGGTCGACGTGGAGATCAAGAACCTGCCCTCGGAGGTGGGGTTCGACCCCGAAGGCGGCGGCCCGCGAGGTCGTCGCCCTGCTCGTCCGCCGGGCCGGGCGCGACAAGGTGGTCGTCGCCTCGTTCTCCCTGGCCACCCTCGAGGCCGTGCGGGCGGCCGAGTCGTCCGTGCCCACCGCCTGGGTCACGCCGGGCGCCTTCGACCAGCACCAGGCGCTGGCCCTCGCCGCCGATCGCGGTTGCGCCGCCCTGCAGCCCCGCCACGAGGCGGTCACCGTCGAGCTGGTGGAGGCCGCCCACGATCGGGGCATGACGGTGTACGCCTGGACCGTCGACGACGCCGAGCGGGTCCGGTGGCTGGCCGGCACGGGGGTCGACGGCGTGATCACCAACGTCCCCGACGTGGCCCTCGACGCCCTGGGGCGACCAGTGCTCAGGCGGGCACGACCAGGTCCAGGCAGTCGGGCCGGTGGGTGATCTCCAGGGACTCCACGAGCCCCAGGTAGTCACCGTCGACCTGGTGGGGGAAGGGCCGGTACCCGTCCACCAGCACCCGCTCGAGGTCGCGCCGCAGCTCCACGCCGGGCAGCTCGGGCAACCGGGAGCCGCCCGTCAGGGCGGCGCCGCCGGCGCGCAGCAGCGTGGCCAGGTTCAGGTCGCGCAGCACCAGCACGGCCAGGCCGGTGTCGAACCCCGTGCCGGGCTCCACGGTGAGCGGACGGGGGCCGAGGAAGGTGTAGGGGTCGGTCTCGAGGCAGAGAGCGAGGGCGCCGTCGATGGGCGCCTCGTCGCCCACCCGCACGGCGAAGTGGGGCCGGCTGCGGTCGTAGCCGGCCACCCACGTCCCCACGGCGGCGCCCAGGAACAGCCCGTGGCCGAGCCAGCGCTTCAGGCCCCCCCGCCGCTCGACCTGATCCACGACGGCGGCGTCGAAGCCGATGCCGACGTGGAACAGGAAGTGGCGCTCGCCGGCCCGCCCGAGGCCAACCCGGCGCCGCGACCCGGCGCCGAGGGCGGCGACCAG
>JALYMX010000315.1 GCA_030773495.1 Actinomycetota bacterium
AACCGGCGGCGTCACGCCGGCCGCCCCACCGTCGAGCCGGGCGCCGAGCGCCGGCGGAAGCCGTGGGCGAACGCCGGCGAGTACAGGTGGCTGCGCCCGCCCGCCGAGGCGAGGGCCTCGCCCACCAGCACCAGCACGGTGGTGGTCGCCCCGGTGGCCCTGAGGTCCTCGGCCAGGGAGCCGACCGTGGTCGCCACCACGCGCTCGTCGGGCCACGAGGCGCGCACCACGATGGCCGCCGGCGTGGCCGGGCCGAACGCCGACCCGGCGGCCAGCAGAGACTCCTGGAGCTCCACGGGGCGGGCCGCCGAGAGGAACAGGGCCATGGTGGCCCCCGTGGCGGCGAAGGCGGCGACCCGCTCCCCCGCCGGCATCGACGCCGCGGTGCGCCCGGGGAGGCGGGTGAGCACCACCGACTGGGCCACGCCGGGGACGGTGAGCTCGCGCCCGACGGCGGCCGCCGCCGCGGCCAGCGAGCTCACGCCCGGCACGATCTCGAAGTCGCGCCGGTTGGCCGCGCACCAGTCGATCTGCTCCTGCATGGCGCCGTAGATCGAGGGGTCGCCGGAGTGCAGCCGCACCACCGCCGCTCGCGGCCCGGCGGCCTCGTACACGGCGATGACGTCCTCGAGGGTCATGGCCGACGAGTCGTGGACCTCGGCCCCGGGGCGGGCGTGGTCGAGGACGGCCTCGGCCACCAGCGAGGACGCCCACACGACCACGTCGGCGGCGGCCAGCCGGTCGCGCCCGCGGAGCGTGATGAGGTCGGGCGCGCCGGGCCCGGCGCCCACGAAGGAGATCACGCCCGGCGCACCGGCGGGACGATCACGGTGGCCAGGTAGGCGGCCGGGCGGTCGTCCGCCTCCTTCACGGCGGCGATGCGCTCGCCGGGGAGGCCGAGCAGCTCGCCGAACACGGCGCCGTCCAGCCGGCCGGCGTCGGCCAGCAGCGAGGCGATCTCGGGGAGGTGGCGCCCGCCCTTGTACACCACGACGGCGGCCTGCTCGTCGCCCAGGACGGCGGCCACCGCCTCGGGCCCGTCCACCGCGGTGACGACGGCCAGGCGCTCGGCGGCGTCGAGCACGACCGTGCGGGAGCGGGAGGCCAGGTCCTGGAAGGCCATGATCCCAGGCACGGTCTCCACGGCGACGTCGGGGCGCCGCTGGGCCACCAGGGCGGCCAGGTGGTGGAACGTGCTGTAGACGTTGGGGTCGCCCAGGGTGACGAAGGCGACGTGCTCGCCGGCGTCGAGGCACTCCACCACCCGCGCCGCCGCCGCCTGGTGCGCCTGGCGGCGGGCCTCGTCGTCACGGCGGATGGCGAACACCAGCCGCTCCACCACGACGTCGGGGGCGGCCTGGCGGACCACCGACTCGGCCCGGCCCACCGCGTCGACGGCCATGCTCGGCCCGAAGACCCGGTCGGCCTCCCGCAGCACGCGGACGGCCTTGGTGGTGAGCAGCTCGGGGTCGCCGGGACCGATCCCGACGCCCGTGAAGCTCGGCATGACCGCTCCCTGGCACGTGACGACCGTCGCAGCGCCGGCCTCCTGGCTCCCGGATCGCCGCTCACCCCCGCCTTCCCGCTCGCACGGTGGCGTCGTGGGGGGTCGCTCCCCGGTGACAGTTGAAGAGTCAGCCCCGGACTCGCACCGGGTCCCCGCTCGCTACGGCTCGGGATCCTACCGGGGCCGGGCGCCGGCCGCCGCCCCCCCGGTTCTGCCCCGCCGCCCCCCCGCCGCCCCCCCGGTTCTGTGAAGGATGACGCCCGCTGGCCGGGCCTCATCCATCGGAGAACCGCCGGCGGCCGGCCGCGGCCGCCGCCGTGGCCACGAACCGCTCGGCCGGGCGGGGGTCGGCGCCCAGGTGGAGGTGGAGGTAGCTGGCCAGCATGGTCGGGGAGCCGAACCCGCCGGCGCCGGCGGCGAACCGCCCGGCCAGCCGCAGCGCGTCCCCCGCCGGCTCGACGGTCGAGTAGTGGAACTCGTGGCCCCGCAGCGTCTCCCCGGCGGCGGCCAGCGGGGTGGGCGTGCGCGCGGTGGCGGTGCGGTACCCGAGCGTGAGGCGGGTGGTCATCGAGGCGGTGGCGGGGAGGGCGCCGGCCAGGGCGTGGCCGTCCAGCTGGCGGCACAGCCACAGCATCCCCCCGCACTCGGCCCACACCACCAGGCCCTGGCGCAGCTGCGCACCCACGTCGTCGAGGAGGGGGCGGTTGGCGGCCAGCGCCGGGGCGAACACCTCGGGGAACCCGCCCCCGGCGTACAGCCCGGCGCACGCCGCCGGCAGCCGGTCCTCGGACATGGGGTCGAAGGGGACGACCTCGGCGCCGGCCTCCTCCAGGCGCTCCAGGTTGTCGGGGTACACGAAGCCGAAGGCGGCGCCGGCGGCCACGGCGACGCGCACGCGCCGCTCGCC
>JALYMX010000316.1 GCA_030773495.1 Actinomycetota bacterium
GCCTGCGGGCACGGGCTCGACATCGGTGACGACGACCTCGATCTCGGTCTCGGCGACGACCGCCCTGGTCTCCGGGTGGCGGGCGGTGACGTGGACAGCCGTGCGGCCCTGCCCGACCGGTTCGAAGCGGCGCCGTTCCTTTCAGAGGCGACGGGCTCGGCGGCCGGTCGTCGGACCTTCACCACGCGAGGATCCTTTGTCTGCCACTCGTAGAGGTAGCGGTCCTCGTTCGCGACCGGCAAGCACGACGCCGTGTCGAGCAGCCGCACCCTGGCGCTGTAGCCGAAGGAGAAGTTTGCGCTCCCGCCCGCGACGTGCTTGATCTCGATGGGAGACGTGCCCGGGTCGAGGGCGAGCGGGCCCGTCGCCCCCAGGCAGGCCGGCGAACGGCGAAACGCCTCCAGCCGCAGGTTCGAGAGGTGGAGCCGGCCGCCGGGCGGGTCGGATGCGGCGACGGTGAAGTCACCGACGAAGGGTGTCCCGAGCGGCCGGCGGAAGAAGTCCCCCGTGTAGGTGATCCACTCACCATCGATGTTCCCGTCGTAGGTGCGGATCTCGTTCGACCACCACTCGCATCCGTCGGTGTTGAAGTAGACGAACAGCCGCATCTCCACGCCGTGCTCCTGCCAGGTGAGCTCCAGCGTCGTGTACTCGTTGGGGTTCCCCGGGTCACCGTGGACCTCCACGGGCGGGACGGTGACGAACTGCTTGCCGCCGGCCTCGATGGTGAGGGCGTCGGCGCTGAGTGACACCTGGCGGGTCTCACGTGCAACGGCGCCTTGGTGGTCGCCGGCGCGGGGGCGTCGCCTCGTCGGGGGCCGCCGGTCCGGTCCTCACGCGCTGCGATCCGTCGCCGGACCCGATCACGACGCCGGCGACGAGGAGGTTGAAGTCGAGCGTCGTCTTCGACCGGATGGCATCGACGAACTCGTTCATGCACGATTCGGTGGGCGCGTAGCGCACCCGGTAGTTCGGGGGGACACCAGCGCCGCAACGCCGAAGGCCAGGATCGTCGGGCGGAGCGGCCCGACACGCCCCTCCGGCGCCGTGCGAAGCTCGGTCCAGCTGGCGTCCGTGACGGGAACCGACTCACCCTGGGCGCGGAACAGGGCGGTCAGCCGATCCTCCAGCTCGTCGCTCGCACTTCTCATCGCTCGATCACGCGCTCGAGGCTGGCCAGCGCGCGCGCCGCCAGCGACTTGACCGTCCCGTTCCTGCACCCCAGCGCCGCGGCGATCTCCGCCGAGAGCCCGCAGTAGTAGCGCAGCACGATCACCGCCCGCTGCCCGAACGGCAGTGACGCGACGGCGTCGGCCAGCTCGTCGGCCTTGAAGTCGCAACCTTGCCGTCGTGGCGATCAGCGGGAGCTTGGCCGCCCGCACCCGCGCCCGCCGCGCCAGTTGTGGCAGCGGTTGACCAGCGTCGTCCGCAGGTACGCCTCCGGGTTCGTCGGCCGGCCCCAGACCCGGTACAACTGGGTGAAGGCCTCCTGCGCCAGCTCCTCGGCCGCCGCGCCGTCCTGGGTCAGCAGGGCGGCCAGGCGGACGGCCCCGGGCCAGGCGTGCTCGAAGAAGTCCTCGAAGCTCGTCGATCCGACGCCGCCGGTGTCGATCGCCCCCTCGGCCACGTCCCCGGTCCCGACCCTGGCGCCCACACCGTGTTCGACACCTCTCCCCGCCCGCAGGTTCCCCATCTCGTGCAATCGCCTACTCCTCGCCCGGCAAGCCGAGCGCCTGACAGAAGGCGGCGAGCCAGTCCCCGTACCCGGTGTCGTTCGGGTGGAAGTGGTCCGCGGAGAACGTCCCGTCCCACGGCGGCCCCGTGTGGGACGACAGGTCGACGAGGCGAACCTCGGCGCTTCGGGCGGCCTCCGAGAGCCCGCTGTTCACTGTCGCGGCACGTATCCGTCGAAAGGCCTGGGGCAGGTCGCGACGTAGGAGCGGCGCGGCAGTGTGCGTTCGGTCGCCCTGCCCGCGATGCAGCACGGCTCCCCCCTCCTTGGTCCGGCGCGTGCGGGCAGAGCCTCGACGCCCACCCGAACGCACGGACTTTGCGCAACACGGCGCTCCAACGGCTCGCATCCCGGGAGCCCTGGTGTCCCACGCCCATCACGGCGACGCGTTCGCCCCCCCGCCTACGGAGGCCGGTGGCGGCTGCGGTTGTGGAACCCGCACGCCGGCCTCCCGTTGTCGGCCACCGTGGCCCCGCCGGCGGCGTAGGGCTCGACGTGGTCGATCTGGCAGCGCTCGGCGGGCAGGTCGCACAGCTCGTGGAAGCACTCCCGGTCTCTCACCTCGATGGCCCGCCGGGTGGCCCCGGTGAACAGCCGCCGGGCCACCCCCACGTCGATGGGCCGGGAGGCGGCGTCGAACACCACCCGCTCCACCCAGGCCTGGTCGAGCCAGGGGACCAGCGACCCGGGGGTGACCACCGTGCCGTTGGCCAGCTCGCACACCCGCCCGGCGAAGGTCTCGTAGCCCACCATCACCGTGAACAACGGCTCGGGCCGGCACCCGCCAGCCGGGGCAGCGCTCGCCCGCCGGGCCATCTCCACCAGGGCGTCGGCCCGGCGCTGGGCCGGCGTACGCGGGAGGTCACCCGCCACCGCCTGGTCCCCCAGGCGCTCCCGGGCCTCGGCCCACTCGGCGCGGAACAACTCGTCGTCGA
>JALYMX010000317.1 GCA_030773495.1 Actinomycetota bacterium
CTGGGCGCCGGCGACCTCGAGGGCGGCGCCGGCCGCCGGGCGGTGCCCGCCGCCGTCGGACCGCACGACGGCGAGGGGCAGGAAGGCCTCGTCGACGAGGGCCCACGGGTCGGCGCGACCCGTCTGCACCGCGTAGCGGGCCTCCACGGGGCCGAGCATCTGCGGCCCCCGCAGGGGCAGGGGCGGCCCGGCCGGAAGCGGCCGCAGTGCCACCTCCACCCGCGACAGCATCCCCGTGGCCCGCAGCAGGGTGAGGGCGAGGGCGCCCGCCCGGCCGTCGGCCACGTCCACCAGCTCGTACTCGAGCAGCCCCTCGTGCACCACGGTGAGCCCGCCGGCCTGCACGAAGCGGCGGGAGGGGAACGTGGGCAGGGCCGCCTCGGTCGGTCCGCCCTCGGCCTGCAGGCCCCGCTCCACGACCGAGAAGGCGCACTCGGCGGTGCTGGTGGCCGCCGGCGCCGGCAGGGGGAAGTGGGCGCGGAGGCGGTGGTCACGGCAGGGGTTGTCGAAGGTGGTGTGCACCCGCACCAGCCGCTCGCCGGCGTGCAGTTCGAGCATGGTCGTCACCACCACCCGACGCTGGCCCACCCGCGCCCGCCGCTCGTCGTCGATGCGCTCGGGCCAGGTGAAGGTCCGGCGCACGGCGATGCGACAGCGCAGCGGCCCGCGCTCCTCCACGTCGACGGCCACCGCGTCCGGCCGGTCGACGAGCGTGTCGTGGTCGGGCGGCGACCAGTTGTAGGTGTCGCCGTGGTCGCCGCCGTCGACCAGGCGGTCGAACCCGGCCAGCCCGTCGACGGCGAAGGTCCCGTCGCCCGGGTCGACCTCCACGCGCACGAGCCCGTTGTCGAGCACGGTCGAGCCCTCGACGCGCACCGGCGCCCCGGCCAGCAGGGCCGGCGCCCACGCCGCCCACCCGTACCCGGGCACGCCGTCGACGCGGGACAGCACCCGCCGGAACGGCGGCTGGCGCACCCGCAGGCGCACCGGGACGTCGGGGCGGGCGCCGGCGCGGGCGTACAGGTCGCGCTTGACCTCCTCCACCAGCAGCTCGGCGCGCAACTCGGCGTCGGCGGCCAGGACGACGTCGAGGCCCTCGTCGGTCTCCTCCACGTCGACGGCGTTGACGTAGGTGCGCTCGTCGAGCTGCTGGCTGCGGATCTGCCCGAGGAAGCCGCCCAGCTCCCGCCCGGTCATGGTCACGTCGGCGAGCACGGCGGCCCGCTCATCGAGCACCTGGCAGCCGGGGGGAGGCGCCGCGTCGCCGGACAGGGTGAGCTCGACCAGGCCACCGCGGGGGCGGGCCGAGGGGTTGACCACGACGGGGCCCGGCGAGGCCAGCGACGCCGCCAGCGCGGCGAGGGCGCCGGCGGTGAGGCCGTCCGCCACGTGGCCGGCCTCGGCGAAGCGGTGCAGCACGGCGGCGCCCACCTCGTCGGCCGAGCAGGCGCAGATGGAGTCGTGGGCCGAGTTGCGCACGACCTCCCGCCACGCCAGCTCGAGCAGGGACGCCGGCCACCGCTCGGGGGGGAGGAACAGCGCGCACAGCGGCTCGGCCAGGCGCTCCAGGGCCCGCTCCACCCGGGCGGCCGCCTGCTTCACGTCGACGCGGTTGGACGTCACGCCCATCAACAGGTTGGCCCTCGCCCCCGACCGCAGCTCGCCCCGCCACGCCGGCAGCCCCTCGGTGGGCGCCGAGGACAGGTACTCGGCCAACGAGGTGACCACCAGCTCGTAGTCGTCTTGGAGGTCGTTGGCCTCGATGACCACGCGGCCGAGCCACGGCTGGGGCGCCTGGTGGTCGGTACCGTTCATGAACAGCAGCCCGTCGAGGAGGAACGGCGCCACCTCGGCCTCGTGGGCGGCCACCCGCTGCAGGAGCGCCTTGGCGTCGTCGGGGATGGCGGCGCCGTTGCCGTACCCCCGCAGGAGGTACTCGGCTCGCACCGTGGAGCCGTCGGGCGCCGACCACCAGAACGCCGAGCGGTCCACGGCGGCGGGGACGCCCCGCCACACCACGGCGTGGTCGAGGCCGGCCTGGCGCAGGAGCTGGGGCATCTGGGCCACGTGGCCGAACATGTCGGGCAGGTAGCCGACGGGCGACGCGCCCCCGAACTCGGCGGCCCGCCGCAGCCCCATCTGCAGGTTGCGGACGATGGTCTCGCCCGACACGCAGAACTCGTCCATGAGCACGTACCACGGCCCCATGGCCAGTCGGCCGCCGGCGGCCAGGCGCCGTAGCGCCGGCGCCGCCTCGGGGCGCACCTCGAGGTAGTCGTCGACCAGCGCCATCTGGCCGTCGAGCAGGAACCGGGCGTACCCGAGGTCGCGCTCGAGCAGCGGGAGGAGGTGGTCGAGCAGGTCGACCAGTCGCAGGCGGAAGGCCTGGAACGGGGCGTACCACTCGCGGTCCCAGTGGGTGTGGGGCACGACGGCGACGGTGCGGCGGGCCACGGGCCAGGCTACGTCACCTTGCCTCCGCTACCGTCACGGGCCTGGACGGAGCGGACATGAGCGACACCCACTTCCAGGTGCTCACGGCGGCGGGCAGCAGGGACGAGGCGACGGCCATCGCCGACGCCCTCCTCGAGGCCCGCCTGGCCGCCTGCGTCCAGGTCGTGGGCCCGGTGCAGAGCCGCTACTGGTGGCAGGGCCGGCTGGAGACGGCCGAGGAGTGGCTGTGCCTGGCCAAGACGACGGCGGGGCGGGTGGACGAGGCCGTGGCCGAGATCGGCCGGCGCCACAGCTACGACGTCCCCGAGGTCACCGTCACGCCCATCGTGGGGGGCAGCGACGCCTACCTGCGGTGGGTGGACGCCGAGGTGACCCGCCAGCCCGGGGGCTCGTAGCGGCGGCACCGCCGTACCCTTGGTTCATGACCGTCGTCGAGTGCAACCTGACCGAGTGGACGTCGTGCGGGGGGTGCGCGGCCAAGTGGGGGGCCGCCCCCCTCAACGCCCTGGTGCGCGAGCTGGCCGCCTCGGCCACCGACCTGCTGGTCGGCCTGGCCCCGTTCGACGACGCCGCCGTGTACCGGCTCTCGGACGACCTGGCGCTGGTGTCGACCACCGACTTCTTCCCGCCCCTCGTCGACGACCCAGCCGACTTCGGCGCCATCGCCGCCGCCAACGCCTGCAGCGACGTGTTCGCCATGGGGGCGCGGGTGGTGCTGGCCCTCAACATCTCCGCCTTCCCCGAGCGCCTGCCGGTGGAGGCGGTGGCCGCCATCCTCGGCGCCGCCGGCGCCGTGGTGGCGGAGGCCGGGGGCGTGGTCGCCGGCGGCCACACCATCCGCTCCGAGGAGCCCATCTTCGGGCTGGCCGTGCAGGGCCTGGTCCACCCCGACCGGGTCTGGACCAAGGCCGGCGCCCGCCCGGGCGACCGCCTGGTGCTGTCCAAGCCGCTGGGGACGGGCATCGTGCTGGCCGGCGGGGCACCGGAGGAGAAGGCGGCGGCCATCGCCGGCATGCGCCGTCTCAACCGGGCCGCCGCCGAGGCCCTGTCGGCGCTGGGCGAGGGGGCGGCCCACGCCGTCACCGACGTCACCGGCTTCGGCCTGCTCGGGCACTCGTGGGAGATGGCGGAGCGATCCGGGGCGCTCCTGCGCCTCGACGGCGCCGGCCTCCCGCTCTACGACGGGGCGCTGGCGGCGGCCGAGGCCGGCGTGCGCACCGGCGGCGACGCCCGCAACCGGGCCCACCTCGAGGGCCACGTGACGTCGACCGCCCCGCCTGCCGTCGAGGCGCTGGGCTACGACCCGCAGACGTCAGGGGGCCTCCTGGCCGCCGTGGCGCCCGGCGACGCCGAGCGGCTGGTCGACGCCGGCTTCGTCACCATCGGCGAGGTGGTGGAGGGGCCGGCGTCCGTCGAGGTGCGCTGACGCCCGGGTACCCTCGCTTCGTGGCGACGACCCGCCATCAGCTGCGGCCCTCCCTGCGCCCGCTGGCCCCGTCGCTCGCCACCGAGCGGGCGCTGTGGGCCGAGGGCCACGACGTCGTGGTGGGGGTCGACGAGGTCGGCCGTGGCGCGTGGGCGGGGCCCATCAGCGTGGGCGCCGCCGTGCTTCCCCCCGACCGGCGGGTCTACCGCGTGCGCGACTCCAAGATGCTCACCGAGGCGGAGCGGGAGCGGCTGTTCGACCGGGTGGCCGCGTGGTGCCGGGGCTGGGCGGTGGGGCACGCCACCCAAGCTGAGTGCGACGCCCTGGGGATGTCCGAGGCGCAGCGCCTGGCCGCCCGCCGGGCGGTGGCGGCACTCGGGCTGGAGCCCGACCACGTGCTGGTGGACGGCCGGTGGGACTTCGTGGGCCGGGGACCGGCGATGACCACCCGCATCGTCAAGGGCGACGCCACCTGCCTGTCCATCGCCGCCGCCTCGCTGCTGGCCAAGGTCACCCGGGACCGGCTCATGCGGGGGGAGTCCGTGCACTTCCCGGGGTACGACTTCGACCTCAACAAGGGGTACCCGTGCCCGCGCCACAAGGCGGCGTTGAAGGCGTGGGGCCCCACCGCCATCCACCGCCGCACGTGGGTGTTCATGGACCACCTCCCCTGGGGCCGCCAGGCGTCCCCGCCCCCCACCCAACCCGAGATCCTCGGAGGAGACACCGCATGACGCCGCTCCCCATCGCCGGCCGCCTGATGGCCGTGCTGGCCGCCGTGGTCCTCACCGTCGCCGGCTGCAGCGACGACGAGCCCTCGCTGCGCACGGACAACGCCTCACCCACCACGGCGGGCGCCGGCGGCGAACCCGGCGAGCAGCTCGAGACGGTCCAGCCCGGCAAGCTCACCGCTTGCACCGACGTGCCCTACGCCCCGTTCGAGTTCGAGGCGAACGGGCAGCTCGACGGCATCGACATCGAGCTGGTGCGGGCCGTGGCCGGCCGCCTCGGCCTGGTGGCCGACTTCAAGGACGTGGACTTCGATGGCATCTTCACCGCCCTCAACGCCGGCCAGTGCGACCTCGTGGCCTCGTCGGTCAGCATCACCGACGAGCGCAAGGAGACCCTCGACTTCTCGGAGGGGTACTTCGAGATCAACCAGTCGCTGCTCGTGCGCAAGGCGGACGAGGGGAAGTACAAGGACCTCGAGTCGCTGCGGGGCCGCACCATCGGCGTGCAGTCCGAGACCACGGGCGCCGACTTCGCCAGGGAGAACGCCAACGGGGCGACCATCCGCGAGTTCACCGGCGCCGACGAGCTGTTCACCGCCCTCAAGGCCGGCCAGGTCGACGCCGTGCTCCAGGACCTCCCGGTCAACGCCCACCACGCCCGCACCACGGGCGAGACGGTGGTGACCAAGACCTTCACCGAAGGCGAGAAGGAGGAGTACGGCTTCGCCATGCGCAAGGGGCGCGCCGACCTGAAGAAGGCCATCGACGACGCCCTCCAGCAGGTGAAGTCGGACGACACCTACCCCACGATCCTGCGCCGGTTCCTGGGCGACACCGCCGGCCAGGTGTAGGACCGGGCCGTGGACCGGCTGGCCGAGGAGTTCTTCGACCTCGACGTCATCGCCGACCTTTTCCCCGGGCTGGTCACCGAGGCCGTGAAGAACACCGTGGTGTTCACCCTCCTCGGCTTCGCCGGCGGGATGATGTTCGGCCTGATCCTGGCCCTCATGCGGATCAGCAGGAGCCGGTGGCTGCGCTGGCCGTCGGCCTTCGTGGTCGACACCTTCCGGGGGCTGCCGGCGCTGCTGGTGATCGTGTTCATCGGCTTCGGGCTGCCCATCGCCTTCCCCGGCCTGCGCTACCCGTTCCCGAAGTACACGCCCGGCGTCCTCGCCCTGTCCATCGTCGCCGGCGCCTACATCGCCGAGACGCTGCGGGCAGGCATCCAGGGCGTGCCCCGGGGCCAGATGGAGGCGGCCCGGTCGCTCGGGATGACCCACAGGGACGCCATGCGCCGCGTGGTGCTGCCCCAGGCGTTCCGGCTCGTGGTCCCGCCGCTCACCAACGAGTTGGCCCTGCTGTTCAAGGACACCTCGCTGCTGGCCGTGCTGGGCACCGAGGTCGGCGGCAAGGAGATCCTCAAGTACGTGCGCGATGCGGTGAACCGCACGGGTGACACCTCGCCCCTGGTCGCCGGCGGCCTGGCCTACCTCGTCATCACCATCCCCCTCATCCGCGCCGTCACCCTGCTCGAGGCCCGCACCCGGACGGCCCGGTGAAGGTGCCCACGGGCGGCGAGGGCGCCACCGTCACCGTCGAGGGGCTGCGCAAGGCCTTCGGCGACCACGAGGTGCTCCGGGGCATCGACCTCCACGTCGCCGGCGGCGAGGTGGTCTGCGTCATCGGCCCCTCGGGGTCGGGCAAGTCCACCCTCCTGCGCTGCATCAACCGACTCGAGGAGCCGACGGCCGGGCGGGTGGTCGTCGACGGCGTGGAGGTCACCTCGCCCCGTGTCGACATCGACAAGGTGCGCCGCTCGATGGGCATGGTGTTCCAGTCGTTCAACCTGTTCCCCCACAAGTCGGTGCTCGGCAACGTCACCCTGGCCCTGCGCACCGTGCTGCGCATGGACGAGGAGGCGGCCAACGCCCGGGCCGGCGCCATGCTCGAGCGGGTGGGGCTGGCCGGCCGGGAGGCCGCCTCACCCTCGCAGCTCTCCGGCGGCCAACAGCAGCGGGTGGCCATCGCCCGCGCCCTGGCCATGCAGCCGAAGGTGATGCTGTTCGACGAGGTGACGTCGGCCCTCGACCCCGAGCTGGTGGGCGAGGTGCTGGCGGTGATGCGCGACCTGGCCCGCGGGGGGATGACCATGCTCGTGGTCACCCACGAGATGGGCTTCGCCCGGGAGGTGGCCGACCGCGTCGTGTTCATGGACGAGGGGCTCGTCGTCGAGGAGGGCCCGCCGGCCGAGGTGCTCGCCGCCCCCCGCCACGAGCGCACCCGCGCCTTCCTCTCCCGGGTGCTCTGACCAAGCCTGCCCGACCGGAGTACATAGCGGGCCGAAAAGGCCCGGTATGTACTCCAGACCGCAGCTCGTGACCTACGGCGGCCGGTGGCGGCTGCGGTTGTGGAACCCGCACGCCGGCCGCCCGTTGTCGGCCACCGTGGCCCCGCCGGCGGCGTAGGGCTCGACGTGGTCGATCTGGCAGCGCTCGGCAGGCAGGTCGCACAGCTCGTGGAAGCACTCCCGGTCGCGCACCTCGATGGCGCGGCGGGTGGCCCCGGTGAACAACCGCCGGGCCACGCCCACGTCGATGGGCCGGGAGGCGGCGTCGAACACCACCCGCTCCACCCAGGCCTGATCCAGCCAGGGAACCAGCGACCCGGGGGTGACCGCCGTGCCGTTGGCCAGCTCGCAGACGCGCCCGGCGAAGGTCTCGTAGCCCACCATCACCGTGAACAACGGCTCGGGCCGCCGGCCGTGCTCGGGGGCGGCACCGGCCCGGCGGGCCATCTCCACCAGGGCGTCGGCCCGGCGCTGGGCCGGCGTACGCGGGAGGTCACCCGCCACCGCCTGGTCCCCCAGGCGCTCCCGGGCCTCGGCCCACTCGGCGCGGAACAACTCGTCGTCGA
>JALYMX010000318.1 GCA_030773495.1 Actinomycetota bacterium
TGATCGCTGCCAGCTCGAATCCGACCGACGGTCGATCGCCGAACCGGCGCTCGCGGGTGGTGGTGTCGCCGCGATCGCTCTACTGATCAAGCGCCGTCCGATGGTGCGGCAACGAGGCGGACCGGCAACAGGACTGGGGGGCGCGCGAGGACGGGTAGCGAGGGTCTCTGTTATCCTTCGTTCGGGCCGTCGCCCTTGGCGCGCGCCGATAGGGGTGTTCTCCGGGGAGCAGGTCACCGGATTATTGAGCCGGCGTTATCGTGCACCCTCGCAGCGCATCGCCGGATATCGGGCGGGCTGCAGCTGGTGTCGAACCGCGGTTCACGATGAACTGGCGGTTCCAACAGGTCCGCCCGGGAACCCAGCTCGTCCTCCGGGCCAAGGCCGGTGGCCGCCCGGCCTCTGCGCCGCCAGTCCGGCCGAGAAAGCGAACGAACGTTCACACTCCTGTGGCTGAATCCTCGCCATGAGGGTCGACGACGGTCACCGCGGCCCATACCCCCGTGTCGTCGGGCATGGCAACGCCGGGACGGAGGCTGACGCGGTAGACCCGGGGCGAGGCCGTCGAACGAGGCGACCAGGGCGCCATCGCACAACGCCGGCTGCTGTCCCGCGGCGGCATCCCAACGTCGCCGGCTGCATCAATCCGCACCAGAAGTGGCACATCTGCCAGCGGGCGGGGCTGTCGCGTGGCACCTGTCACGAGTTGCGCCACACCGCCTGACCGCCTGCGAGAGGCGGCCATGTCCCTCGAGGCCCTCCAAGCCCAGGCCGGCCACGCCTCCATCGAGACCACAGCATCTACCTGCACCTGGCCGACGACTGGCTGGCGGCCGAGTACCGCAAGGCGGCGGCCGCCATCGAGGCCCAAGCCCTGCGCACCGCCGGGTGAGGCTCGCCCCGGCGTTCGCCGCCCCCGCACCCTCCCGTCGTGCCGCAGTACGGAAGAAGTGCGTGAGCGCGGTTCGCATCGCCTCCCAGGCAGACGACGACAAGTCGCGCTACGTCATCCGGTGGCCACCAACGGGTGGAGCCTCTACGCCGACCTCACCACGTCACGGGAAGTCCCCCGCACTGCGAGCGGGTGTCCGCGGAAACGCCAAGTAGGCACCAGACGACTTATCCCTCGCACGGCAACCCAGAGCACTAGAGGGGAAGGTGATCGGCGTAGACGAGGCGGCCTTCGACGCCACGACCGTGGCCGTGTTCGTCGTCCGCTGGTAGGACCTCCCACTCCTCCACTGTGACTCGCCACTCGCTGCTTCCGCCGGGCCGTTCCGGTGGGATCGCCTCCGGAAGATCGAGTACGTCACCCCAGGAGACGGTCTGTTCCCCGCGGCCCCGAACCGGAAGGACTCGCAGGAGAACGGTGGACCATCCGAGGTCACCGGCGACGACGCCGCCGTGCTGCTCGAGCCGGGCGAACACCACCCGGTCGACGGTGGACGCACGGCCTCCTACCTGAAGGTCTCCTCGCCGCTCACCTACCACGCCGCTCACGATGACGCGCACCTCGGTGGCGCTCGGACGGGTCAGGGTCGCGGTGCGTGAGGGCGTCAACTGGGCGAAGTCGCAAACGACCACCGGCGACAAATGCATCCCCGGCAGCGAATCGGGCTGATAGCGCACCACGGCGAGGCGGACGAAGGGCCAGAAAGCATTGCCGGGATCGAAAGCCACGTCGACGAACCAGAGCCCGCGTGACTCGCAGAACTCCGGCCGGTATCCCAGCACGGAGACGGTGGGATGCCGGCCTGGGTCGCCGATGTCCACCAAGGGAAGGTCGACCAGGGGAACCGCGGGGCGTCCGGTGTCCGGACGGTCGTCGACGCCCCTCAGGTGTGCCTCGTTGATGAGCGGCAGGAATGTGCGGTCCGGAGGCCCGTCCTGGCGCCACACCGGGTCGGCACCCCACTGGCTCAGCGAACCGGCCAACCGCTCGTTGTCTTCGCCGAGGACGATCCCCAAAAGCTCGCCGTCGCCCGAGGAGAACCATGGTCGCTCGAGGTAGATGCGGAGGCCGCTCCGTCGGGTGCGGCGATGCCCGAACGGCTGGTGAGGCTCGGTCTCATCGTCCCAGCGGAACAGCGGGATGACGTCACGGACGACCGGCTGGGCCGGCCGCGCACTGCTCGGCACCGACACCTTCGAGGGCAGGCTCACCAGGCTGATGTCGTCGATGGTCGGGACGACGGCCGGAGGGAAGAACTCCCGGTACCGGGTGGTGGCCCGCACGGTGTAGTCGACCAGCCGGTGCTTGGTGTCCTCGAACACGTGTGCTATCCGGCGCTTCACCAGGCGCTCGCCCTCAGGGAGTTCGATCGTGTCGCCCGTGTCGTCGGGTCCCACGAAGACCACGAGGTCCTCGTCGTAGTCCACCTCGGTGCCGGTGGCCGCCGCAGTACGGGAGACGTCCTCGTAGATCGGCTTGGCGATGTCGTCGACCCGCTCGGTCCAGTTCGCTTCGAGGTCGAGCCGCTCGGTGCTGGGGCCGTGGATGTCGACGGCGCCAATGAGTGCCGCAGCGACGTCGCCCTCCTTGCGCCCGGCGACCAGCGTGGTGACCCGCGGGCGCTCGACGGGGCGGGGAACGGCGTGAACGAGGCGGACCTCCTCGTAGGGCGTCAGCCACCACATCCACCCGTCCCGCGCCGCCTCGGCGAGCTCAGCAGTCTCCCGCACCCCCTCCGGGAGCGACATCCAGATTCCCAGCAGCTTCAAGGCGGCGTCGGCGAGGCAGCTCGACACGCGCATCCGGAGCTGTTCGCCGGGAGGCACGGAGATGTTCACGGCACGTCCGTCGACCTCTCCGTGGAGCTCGGGGCCATTTTGAAGGACCAGCCGGTACGGCTCGACCGCAGGCCACGCACCCCCGTACGGGAGGGTAAGGCCCTCGGTGGCGAAAAGAGGCTGCAACGGCCGCCCGCGGCCGGCGTCGGGAAAGACCAGCGAGACTCCGTGGGCCAAGGGATCGGGCAGGTAGGGGAGCACCAGGTCGGCCACGTCGTGGACGACGTACTGGCCCGGCCCCAACGGTTCCCCCCGCTTCAGCTGGGTGAGGTCCACCAGGTCTTCGGGATCGGCGGTGGGCGTGTGGTGCAGGGAGACGCCGGGCTGCGGCTCCGTCGCGCCCGGCGTGGTGAGGCTTCGCACCTCGGTGTCCAGGAACGTGCCCTCTTCTCGCATGGATGCCGCCAGGGCCGTTCGACGCTGGGCCGCCGTGGCCGAAGGCCCGAAGGCGTCGTCGAACTTGCCGTGCTGCTCGCTCTCGAGCTGGCTCGTCTTGGGGGGCGCCAGGTGGCGCTCGGATTCGCCCCGCCAAACCAGCTCGGGCCGGGTGGCAATGGTGCTCGCCGCATAGGCGGCAGGGTCGGTGAGGATGACGCTTCCGCTGGCGTCCAGCTCGACCCCGCTGCGCACGACGAGCGTGAGCAGGGACTCGCCCTCGGAGTAGGGGCGCCGTGGCACCCACGCTGGAGGCAGCACCGGGTCCCACCGCAAGAAGGGCCGGGGCGAGGTCAACAGGTCACCCTTGGCGAGGAACAGCTCCAGCGCCCGGTTGAACTCGGGTGGGATCGCATGCTCTGCGACCCCGGCCAGCGCCCGGGCGAGGACGTCCGGGGGGACGTTGGCTGCAGTGGGGCGCACCAGCGTCGGCGTCTCCCCCACTGCGGCGGCCATCGTGCGTTCGATTCGGACCGCCCGGCTGGGCCCGTCGAGCGGCCGCCGAGCCTCCCGTGAGGCGAGGCGCCGGCGCACGACGGAGTCGACTTCGCTCACTCCTGTCACGCGCAGCCGGTCGAGACGCGGCGCCGGCCGGCGGGGTCCCGGTACTGGAGCAGGCGCCTTCAGCACGGACAGAAGCCCCGCCCGCGTCACGTTCGTCAGCCTCTGCTCGAATTCGGACGGTGTCCCCCGCTTGGCGGCCAGCTCCGTGGCAGCCGTGTTGGCCACGTCGGAGGCTGGGGAGGCCGGCCGGTCGCTGTGTGCCACCGCTCTGGGCGGGCTGTTCCCGGCCAGGTCGACCGCCCACGCCCGGAACGCGTACGAACGCCCATAGCGCAGCAGTGGCAGCGTCCCAGGCTCGACCGCGCTGGTTACGGCCACCGGGGTGACCCTCGGCTCCTCGGGGGGATCGCCGAGCGGCTGGTCCCCGTCGAAAACGACGCGGCCGGGACGTGGCGCCGACAGGCTCCAGCCCTCCCACCCGGCCACCGCTTCATGGGCGTGGTACGGCCGGTTGGGGTCCGAGGAGATCGCCTCGTCGGCTCGGGTGAGGGCCGCGCCCTGAAGGAAACCTTCGTCGGGCTCGTCGTCGACCACGAGCGCACCGTTCACCTCGATGTCGATCCGGCGTCGGTGGAGCGAGTGCCACCTCCCCGACTCGTCGTCCCACACCTCGAGCCGCAGGCCCCGCGTGACCGACTCGGTGTCGAGTGGATCCGCCCCGCCCTTAAGGAGATCCGCGTCGCGGTCGCCCATGTTGGTCAACCGCTCCCGGAGCCCGGCGGCTCGGTTCACGCGGGTGATGGCGAAGCCGGCGGAGCGGAGGCTGGACGGCGCCGCGTTGGCGGGGTCGCCGTTCAGCTCCGAGTACAACAGCCTGGGCAGCGAGCGCAGGAAGCGCTCGAGCTTCAGGGCGGTGGCGTCGGGATCCAGGTCGAGCACGCGGAAACGATCCTCGTCCCCCAGTCGTAGGGCGCCGCCCACAAAGTCGCCCGAGGACGAGACGGTGGTGAAGGCGCCGCCGTCGACCTGGCAGGAGACCCTGGGCGAGGTGCTGGAGAAGCCCTCGGCGACGATGTGGCCCGCGATCCACTCGAGGCCGGCCAGCTGCTTCACGTCATCGACGGCCAGGTCCACGACCAGCCCGAGCTCTCGCAGGATCCCCGGCGTGTCGCCCAGCAGCGCGCAGCGCTGGTGGAAATCGGGGTCGATCGCCGGCGGCGGCGGTGTCGAGGTGCCGTCGGGCACGTCGCGGTACGGACGCTGCTCCTCGGGCCGCTCGTAGTAGCGACGCGCTAGGTGGAGGTCGAACAGCGCGTCGCTCAGTGGCTCGACGTCCTTGCCCGGCGCGTGCACCGTTCCCGCGCCGGTGTCCTCGTCGAGCTGCGCCGTCAGCTCCTGGTCGAGAAGCGAGAGCCAGAACAGCGGGCTCTCTTCTCGCTTGTCTCCGCGAGGGAGCCGCCCCAACGGCGCCTCGACCGCCGAACGCAGACGATCCTTGAGGAGGACCTTGATGCGGTCGCGATCCAGTTCGCCGTGGCGCCCGTCAGCGAGGACCTTCACCACGTTCGGGAGCAGCGCCGGCTTCGTCACCGGCGAGGCGAAGGCCGCCACCATGTGCACGAGCTTGGCGTACGTGTCCATCCGGTGAGCGGGGAACGTTCGCCACGGCACCGCCGCCAGCTCCGGTGTCGACCACGGCCGAACCGGGAGCTCTCGGGGAAAGACGTCCCCCCACAGATCCGGATCGATCGGAGCCAACCTCGGCGTGACGCCGATCTCCTCGCCGTTGCTGCCCGTGAGCCGGATCGAGGCGGCGGCGAGACGCTCCCCCCACACTGATGCGTTCGGAAAGTCGCCGAGCGGTGCCTGCGCGCCGTGCGGGGTCAGCCGGTGGGTCACGAACAACGAGACGTGCACATCGGACCGGGAGTCGGCGGAGAACGGAAGTGCGGTGACCAGGAACGACTCTTCCATCTCGCTCACGCCCTCACGAAGGCCTGGCAGTACGTCTCCCAGGCGGCGGACTCTCCCGACGAGTTGACCTCCATGATCTCGGCGAACGTCGGATCCTGATTGGAGCCGGCCAGCCGGCGCTCCACGCTGATCGTCACCGAGCCGGAGAACAGCAGCACCTCCACCTCGACCACGACCGAGGCGCGTCCGACCATCTTCCCGCTGGTGAACTCGTAGACGAGGCTCAGCTCGAGGGTGATCGAAGCCGAGATGAGCCCCAGCACGTCGACCTCGCCGCGGATCCGGAAGTACCCGGTCAACGACCCGGCGTCGCCCTCCAGCCGCAGGTAGACCCCCACCATCACCGACACCGAGCCACTGGCCACGCCGAGGTTGAGCGACAGGCTGGCTCCCGCCTCCAGCGCCATCTCCAGCACGACAAGCCCCTCGGGAGACAGCCGGATAGCCACGAACCCGCCGCCCCCTATGGCCATGACGGTCAGGCGGAACGGGCGTTCCCGGGTACAGAAGTTGAACCCGACGCTGAGGGCGTCGCCGAGGAACGGGACGCGGCAGTCGGCTCCGAGAGAGATGTTCTCGAGGCTGAACACGCCGACCGCCAGGTTGGGCAACGCCAGGTCGAAGCCTGCCGTCGCCCCCTCCGCCGATACGTCGAGGTAGGGCGGGTCGGAGAAGCCGTCGAAGGGGATCAGCTTGCGAAGCGTCTCGATGAACCCGAGGACACCGACGAACGTGATGCCGCCGAAGATGACGTCGACCTCGGGCTTGCGGCCGCTCGTGGCCCGGAACGCCAGGCGGTCGAACTCCAGGCGCATCAGCGCAGCGCCCGGTAGCAGATCGAGGTTGAAGCCACGCATCTCGGCCAGGACATCCGCGCCGGCACCGCCGGCCCCGGAGGCCCGGGCCTCGACCGACAGGGCGAAGGCCTTGTTCGGCTCGTCGACCGAGAAGATCGGCTTGGCGGCGTTCGGCCACGGCTCGATCGGTGGCGACCACACGTAACGCGCCCGCACGGACAGGTCGCCTGGGTCGAGGCGGTCGAGGAATCCCATGACCGCCTGCAGCACGTCAGCGCCGGCGTCGAGCACCGGCTTGAGGCCTGCCACCAGGCGCTCCAGGTCGGCTTTCACGGTCGGGGGCAGGGGCAGTGAGCCGACGGCCGGCGCGAGCGCGCCCAGAGTCGCGCGGAGGGCGTCGAGAACGTCTTCGACGTCGTCCGCCACGTCGGCGGGCGTCTTCGGCGCGGAACCCGACGGCGGCTTGAGAACGGATTGGACCGCGTCGACCAGCGTCCCCACCTGCGCCACCAGCCCGCCGGCCGCCGCCTCGAGGTCGTCCGCCGCCGCCTCGAGCTGGGCCTTCACTGCTGCATTGGCGGGCAAGGCGTCCTGGCGGAGGCGCGCCACGGCGTCCACGACGGCGTGCTGCAGCCGCTCCAGGTCTGCGAGCAACGCCGACACCCGGTCGAGCGCCTCGGTGACGAACTTGGGCATTTGGTCGAGCCCGAGTGCCGGCAGCACGTCCGCCAGGTCGAACAGGCCGAAGAGCCGGGGCGCGACGCCGGCGAGCAGCTGCTTGGGATCGAACGTGCCCGGTGGCTGTCCCGGCTTCGACGCCAGCTCTCCGACAGCGCCGAGCCTGCGTGACAGCTGGGTTACCGGGAGATTGGGCTCGACGAACCCCCCAGCCCGGTCCGTGCCCTCCGAGTAGGAGACCTTGGCCACGAACTCCAACCGCAGGAAGAGCTCCGCCTTGGCGTTGGAGCCGCCGAACCCCTTGTTGTCGAGGAAGTCCTTGTGGTACGAGACCGTGACCTCGGGGGCCTTCGGCGCGAGGTGGCGCATCGAGGGGATCACCACCGCCGCCGACACGAGGCTCGGCCTCGACCGCATCTTGCCGGGGGCTGACGGCTCGCCGGCGAACGTGAAGCTGGACACCTCCAGCGCGGTGTCACCCGAAGTGGTGCTCGGAGCGAAGGCGACGGATCCGCCGTAGGCGCCGACCTGGTTGTCGGTGGCGTACGCGCTCTTTATGTCGTCGGCTGTGCCGGTGCCCTTCTTGGGCTTGGCCTTGCTCTTCAGCGCCTTGTCGCCCAGGTGGGCGGCGACGAACAACAGGGGCGCCTGGAGACGGATACGGCGGAAATCGTGGTCAAGGCAGTCGAGGGTGAACCGGAACTTCTCGTTTCCCACAACCGGCCAGAAGAGGTGCTCGGGGATGACGACGTGCGGAGTCTTCGTCTTGTCGCGGGGATCGCGTATATCCGGCGTCACCGACGGGCGGATCCTGACCTCCCGGAAGGGGAGGTCGGGTTGCCCGTAGGTCCGCGACGGCTCGCCGATCACGAGGAACTTCCTCTGGTAGAGGCGGGCCTTGGGCTCGACCCGTTCGTTGATCTTCCGCTCCGTCACCTTGACCATGGCGCAGCGGTGCCCGAAGGGGAACAGGTACCCCGGGTACACCACGCGCACGAACTGGTCGCGGCCCATGGGAGCAAGGTGGTCCCAGGAGAGGATCGACGGCTGTCTCTGCTTGGCGTACGGCGCCGGATCCCACTGGCCGTGGAGGTCGAGCCAGGCTCCGAGGCTCGACAGGTACAGCCGCTCGACCTCGACCGGCTCGGGTACGGCGACGCGCTTCTCGGCCGACTGGCGGACGAGGATCCGCCGGTCGCGGGGATCGAGCGACGTCGTGAACTCGAACCTCGAGTCTTCGGCGCGGGCCAGTTGCTCTTCGGTGTAGAGGTCCATGTCCCGAGCCCAGACGGCTCGCACGATCCGCTGGGAGTCCTTGCGCTCGTCGACCGCCCACTGGCCGTCGCGCCGGTACCGCACACCCAGGCGGCTGTGCCAGAGCTCGATCCTCGTCGCATCGCCGGGAGCCTCCGCCGGTGCCGTGGAGTGAGCGAAGCCGCCGGCGCTGCTGGGCGACACGATCAGTCGGAAGGGCGCCTCGATGGCGGTCTCGTCGGGCTCGGGTCGCCGGGGCCCTCCTCCCCGTGACGCCCCGGGTACTGGGCGCCGGCTCAGCGATCCGACCCCTCGCGCGACATCGGCGGCCCGAGAGGATGGCGTGACGTCGACCGCCGACTCGGCGGTGAGCATTCGTCGGACGGCAATCCCGTCACGGGCGGCGCGCAGCACGCCCACAACCGGGTCTTGACCGGTCGCCTGGTCCGCCTTCGATCGCCCCAGTGCCGTGACGATCAGCCCGTTGGTTCCTCGAACCAGAGCCAGACCGCCACCGACCGCAATCAGGGGATCCGTAGCTGCCGGGGGCCGGACGGCGTCCTTCCGGGGGGCGGCCAGCGGGACGACCCGGAGCGGGAGCCGCGACATGGCGGCCAGGATCTCCTCGGTGCTGTAGGCGATCGACTCGCCGGGGGGGATGCCGAACACCAGGCGCGACCCATGCGCGGCACGCACCTTTGTGGGCGGATCGAAGGGATCGACTGCATCCGCGTCCTCCACTCGGCGTTCGGGCCGCTTCGTGAGGTCGGGAGCCGTGCCTGGTTCGAAGGTGCCTGCCGGCGTCTTCCCATCCGCCACGTAGTAAGCGCGCTCGGCGAGGTGCTGGAAGGGAAAGACGACTTCCAGACGGGCCCTCTCGTCGTTGGGGAAGAGCATGGGGCCTGTCTCGCCTTCGACCAGCCGGCACCGATAGAAGAGTGTCCACAGGTGCAACAGGTCGGCGCCGCGGAGCAGGCGCAAGCGATGGGTCGGCTCCTCGGAGCGGGCGCTCCCAAGGATTTCGAGCGGGCTGGAGACGACTAGCGGCCGGAGATCGTCGTCGGCGAGGACCAGCCGATGCGGGTCGGCGTCGACATCCGGACGGCGACGCGTCTCCTTGGCGGAACGGCGGCGCCGGCCCTTTTCGCCTCCCACGGGACCCCCCCTCGCACAAAGTGCGACCCTCGGTGCAGCTCCGGTCCGCCGGCCGCAGTCTCGCCCCCGCAACGGCTCTCGTCAAGCCCCCCTTACGCTCCTGCACGCCGGCAGATCCGCCGCCGGGCCTTTGCAGCATGACGTCGAGGGCAACACCTGTCCCACCCGGACTCGTTGCTCGGAGCATCAAGCAGAGCAACCAACGTTTCACTGGCAGGACTGGATGCTCGATGGAAGACTGCCGTCATGGGGTCGAGAGGCTTCTTGCTGGTGCTTGATGGTCAGCCGGCGGGCGTCCTACGCCGCGCTAGCGGAGGCGCGGTTGCTGCCGAAGTCGTGCTTGACCCTGGTGGATCACGGGTCTTCCGGCGCAAACATCTTGGGCCTCCGCGCGCCGAAGAACTTGCGCTCTACGCGGACATGGAGATGGCACCTCCGTTCTACGCCTGGCTGGGAGCGGCGTGGAATGGCCAGGCGCAGCGCAAGTCCGGGTCCCTCATCGGCGGTAACTGTTCACCACCGATCGCGCGGAGGGCGCGATCGTCCACCACAGAGCGCGCGCGGCGAGATAGAACATCCGTATGGAGTGGGCCGAGCGGATTGCCGAGCTCGAGCGACAGCTGGCCTTTCG
>JALYMX010000319.1 GCA_030773495.1 Actinomycetota bacterium
CCGGCCGACCTGGCGGCGGCCGGAGCGGCGGGGGCCGGCGCATGAGCAGCCCCGTGCTGGAGGTGCGCGGCGTCACCGTCTCCTTCGACGGCTTCCGTGCCCTCGACGGCGTGGACCTCACCGTCGAGGAAGGCGAGCTGCGCTTCCTCATCGGCCCCAACGGCGCCGGCAAGACCACCGTGGTGGACGCCGTCACCGGGCTGGTGCGCCCGGCGGCGGGCACCGTGCGCTTCGAGGGCCGGGACCTGGCGCGAGCCAAGGAGCACCAGATCGTCCGCCTGGGGATCGGCCGCACGTTCCAGACCCCGACGGTGTTCGAGGCCCTCACCGTGGTCGAGAACCTCGACGTGGCCGAGTCGTTTCGCCGGCCGCTCCCCTCGCTGCTCCGCCGCCGGCGGGGGGTGAGCGAGGGCGTGGCGGCCGCCCTGGAGCGGGTGGGGCTGGCCGGCCTGGCCGAGCGCCCGGCCAAGGAGCTGAGCCACGGGCAACGCCAGTGGCTGGAGATCGCCATGCTGCTCGTCCAGGCCCCCAAGCTCCTCCTCCTCGACGAGCCGGTGGCGGGCATGACGCCGGCCGAGCGGCTGGCCACCGGCGCCCTGCTCGAGAGCCTGGCCAGCGAGCGCACCGTGGTGGTGATCGAGCACGACATGGCCTTCCTGCGCCGCTTCGCCCGCCGGGTCACCGTGCTCCACGAGGGGCGGGTGCTGTGCGAGGGGTCGGTCGACGAGGTCCAGGCCGACCCGCTGGTGCGCCAGGTCTACCTGGGCCGCTCCCGCGACGAGCGCTCGGGCGCCGTCGACCTGTCGGGAGCGACGACGTGAAGCTCGAGGTGCGCGACCTGGAGGTGGCCTACGGGCGGGCCGCCGTCCTCTTCGGCGTCTCCCTCGACGTCCCGGCCAACACCCTGGTCTGCCTGATGGGCCGCAACGGGGTGGGAAAGACCACGCTGCTCAACGCCGTCATGGGCGTGCTGCCCGTGCGGGCCGGCACCGTGCTCGTCGATGGCGAGGACGTGACCGGATGGCCGCCCCACCGCCGGGCCCGGGCCGGCATCGGCTATGCCCCCCAGGGCCACGCCGTGTTCCCGCACATGACCACTCGGGAGAACCTGGTGGTGGTGGCCGAGCGGGCCGGCGCCGCCGACCACGGCGCCATCGACGAGGCCCTCGACGTCTTCCCCGCCCTGCGCCCGCTGCTCGACCGGCCCGCCGGCCTGCTGAGCGGCGGGCAGGCCAAGCAGCTGGCCATCGCCCGCGCCCTGGTCACCCGCCCCAGGCTGCTGCTGCTCGACGAGCCCACCGAGGGCATCCAGCCCTCGATCATCCTCGAGATCGAGGACGCCATCGCCGCCCTGCACCGCGAGACCGGGATCGGGATCCTGCTGGTCGAGCAGTACGTGGAGTTCGCCCTGCGCCTGGCCGAGCGCTACGCCGTGATGGACGGCGGGGTGATCGTGCGCTCGGGGGCGACGGCGGACGTCGACCGCTCGGCGTTCGCCGACCTGGTGGCGGTCTGAGGGAGCGAGCGTGCGCCTGACCCCCCACGAGCAGGAGCGCCTGATGGTGTCGCTGGCCGCCATGGTGGCCAGGGACCGCCAGGCGCGGGGCGTGCGCCTCAACGTGCCCGAGGCGGTGGCCCTGCTCACCTCGTTCGTGCTGGAGGGCGCCCGCGACGGCCGCTCGGTGCGCGACCTGATGGAGCAGGGGCGGTCGGTGCTCGGGCGTGACGACGTGATGGAGGGCGTCCCCGAGGTCGTGCGCGAGGTGCAGGTGGAGGCCACCTTCCCCGACGGCACCAAGCTGGTCACCATCCACCAGCCCATCCCGTGATCCCCGGCGAGGTGGTGGTGGGGCCCGAGCCGGTGGAGCTGTTCGACGACGCCGTGCTGGTCGAGCTGGAGGTGGTGAACACCGGCGACCGCCCCGTCCAGGTGGGCTCGCACTACCACTTCGCCGAGGCCAACCCGGCGCTGTCGTTCGACCGCCAGGCGGCCCGGGGGCGCCGACTGGCCGTCCCCGCCGGCACGGCCGTGCGCTTCGAGCCCGGGATCGAGGCGGTGGTGCGCCTGGTGCCCCTGGGCGGCCGGCGGGTGGTGGCCGGCCTGCGGGGCGAGGTAGCCGGCCCCCTCGGCCACCTCGACGGCGCCTGATGCGCCTCGACCGGGCCCGCTACGCCCGCCTGTACGGCCCCACCACGGGCGACCTGGTCCGCCTGGCCGACACCGACCTGTTCATCGAGGTGGAGGACGATCTGGCCGCCGGCGGGGGCGACGAGGCCGTGTTCGGCGGCGGCAAGGTGATCCGCGAGTCGATGGGCCAGGGCGCCGCCACCCGGGAGGAGGGAACGCCCGACCTGGTGATCACCGGCGCCGTGGTGCTCGACCACTGGGGCGTGGTGAAGGCCGACGTGGGGGTCCGCGACGGCCGCATCACGGCGCTGGGGAAGGCCGGCAACCCCGACACCATGGACGGCGTCCACCCCGACCTGGTCATCGGCGCGTCCACGGAGATCCTGGCCGGCAACGGCCGCGTCCTCACCGCCGGCGCCGTGGACAGCCACGTCCACCTCATCTGCCCCCAGCTGCTCGACGAGGCCCTCGGCTCGGGGATCACCACGATCATCGGCGGGGGCACCGGCCCGGCCGAGGGCACCAAGGCCACCACCGTCACCCCCGGGGCCTGGAACCTGGGCGTCATGCTGCGGGCCCTCGACGCCGCGCCGGTGAACGTGGCCCTGATGGGCAAGGGCAACACCGTCTCCGAGGCGGCCCTGCGCGAGCAGCTGGTGGCCGGGGCGGCCGGGTTCAAGCTGCACGAGGACTGGGGCACCACGCCGGCCGCCATCGACGCCTGCCTGCGGGTGTGCGACGCCGAGGGGGTGCAGGCGGCCATCCACACCGACACCCTCAACGAGGCCGGGTACGTGGAGAGCACCCTGGCCGCCATCGCCGGTCGGACCATCCACACGTACCACACCGAGGGGGCCGGCGGCGGCCACGCCCCCGACATCATCACCGTGGTCTCGGCGCCCAACGTGCTCCCCTCGTCCACCAACCCGACCCGTCCCCACACCGTCAACACCGTGGACGAGCACCTCGACATGCTCATGGTCTGCCACCACCTGAACCCGTCCATCCCCGAGGACCTGGCCTTCGCCGAGAGCCGCATCCGCCCCTCCACCATCGCCGCCGAGGACGTCCTCCACGACCTGGGGGCCATCTCCATGATCGGGTCGGACTCTCAGGCCATGGGGCGCATCGGCGAGGTGGTGCTGCGCACGTGGCAGACGGCCCACGTGATGAAGGCCCGCCGGGGCCCCCTGCCCGGCGACGGCCGGGCCGACAACCGCCGGGCTCGGCGCTACGTGGCCAAGTACACCATCGCCCCGGCCGTGGCCCACGGCCTCGACGGCGAGGTGGGGTCGGTGGAGCCCGGCAAGCTGGCCGACCTGGTGCTGTGGGAGCCGGCGTACTTCGGGGTGCGGCCGTCGGTGGTCGTGAAGGGCGGGGCCATCGCCTGGGCCCAGATGGGCGACGCCAACGCCTCCATCCCCACGCCCCAGCCCGTGCTCCCCCGCCCCATGTTCGCCGCCTCGCCGGCGGTGGCGGCGGCCGCCAGCGTGACCTTCGTGGCCCCGGCCGCCCTGGAGGCCGGCGACCTGGCCGACCGCTACCGGCTCGAGTCCCGCCTGGTGGCCGTGGGCGACACCCGCCGGCTGTCCAAAGCCGACCTGCCCGAGAACGACGCCCGCCCCGACGTGCGCGTCGACCCCGACACCTTCGCCGTCACCATTGACGGCGAGCTGGTCGAGGCGGCGCCGGCCGCCGAGCTGCCCATGGCCCAGCGCTACTTCCTGTTCTGACGTGGCGAGTGTGGTGCTGAGCGCGCTGCTCCTGGCCGACGGCCGCTTCCCGGCCGGCGGCCATGCCCACTCGGCCGGCGTGGAGGCGGCGGTGGCTGACGGCCGGGTGGGCGACGTGGCCTCGCTGGCGGCGTTCGCTCGCGGCCGGCTGTGGACGGCCGGGC
>JALYMX010000320.1 GCA_030773495.1 Actinomycetota bacterium
GAAGCGCTGGTACATGACGGTCCCGATGAGGACGGCGTCGATGCGGCCCAGCTCGACGCCACCAATGGGGGGAAGGGTCATGGAGAAGGTGCCGACGCCCTTCGAGTAGTCCATGGCGCCCTCACCGTCGACGGTGATCTCGCCGGTCTCGATGCCCTCCACGCCGGTCATGCGCATGCTGAATGCCACCCTCGAGCTCTTCGCCTCGACGGTCTCCGACGAGGCGGCGAGGACGATCTCCTGCGGCGAGGGGCCACCCCCGCCGCAGGCGCCGGCAACCAGGGTCGTGGCGGCGGCGACGGTGAGGAGCACACGGACAGCGGCGCGTGATCTCATCGGCGGAGTGTACCCACCCCTCGTCTTTCGCGGGATCAGAAGACCGCCACGTCGGGTTCCCGGCCGGCGAACACCGCCCCGGCCGCCTCGAGCGTCCCGGCCTTCACGAGGAAGTGCTGGGTGATCATGTGGACGTCGCGGAGCCGCCGCTGCAGCCGGCTCTCGTCGTACACCGACGTGCTCCCCGCTGCCCGGTAGGCGCCGGTGACCACGTCGGCGGCGCGCGCCGTCGCCCATGCGGCGGCGGCCCTGACCCGGGCCCGCTGCTCGAGGGACAGCAGCGACCCCTCCTCGGCGCCGCGCCACGTCGCACCCGCCTCCTCGTAGAGCAGGGCGCGTGCCGCCCGGAGCTCGGTCTGCATGGTGCCGAGCTCGAGCTGGAACGGGGGGTGGGCAGCGAGTGGAGCCTTCGCGAGCAACGGGACCTTGCCGGTGGCAACGGCGATCAGGTCGTCGAGGGCTCCTTGCGCCGTGCCCAGCGCCACGACGGCGATCTCGAGCGAGTACATGGCGGGCTGTGGGACGCGCACGAGCGGCACGTCCACGCAGGGGTCGGCGCCGAACGTCGGGAACGTCCTCTCGGTGGGGACGACCACGTCGTCGGCACGGAAGTGGTGGCTGCCGGTGCCGCGGAGGCCGACCACGTGCCACGTGTCCTCGACCTCCACCTCGTCGCGCCTGAACACCACGGTTCGCAGGCTCGAGGAGCCGTCACCGTCTTCGACGCAGTTGCCGTAGAGCCAGGCGCAGTGGTCGATGCCGCTGGCGAAGCCCCACCGGCCACGCACTCGGTACCCGCCGTCAGCCGGCACGGCCACGCCGGCCGGGCTGAACACGCCGGCGACGAAGGTGTCGGGGCCGCCGGCGTAGAGGGCGTCGAACACCGATCGAGGAAGCCCGACCAGGTCGCACCACAAGCTCGCCCCGATCCCGACCGCCCAGCCGACCGAGGCGTCGGACCGGCTCAGCTCCTCGATCACCCGCATGGCACTCGGCAGATCGAGGCCGGCGCCGCCATGGCTCTCCGGGAGGAGCATCCGGAAGCAGCCCGCCGAGATGAGCTGGTCGAGGACATCGCGCGGCAGGCGGCGGGCCACCTCGATGTCGTGGGCGCGGGCAGCGATCATCGGGGAGAGCGCCTGGGCGGCGTGCAGGGCGTCGGCGCCCGGCCCTCGAGGTTGCTGCACTGCCGCCGGTTCGTGCCGGCGTTGCTCGGGCGTCGCGTCGTCGGTGGTCGTCATGGGCGCCCGATCGGCGAACGCGCCCCACGGCGAGCCGGGAGGCCGGCGCCGCCGCCGTCACCGGAGTGGACGGTCATGTCACGCTCCTCTCCCGATCAGCTCGTGCGACGCCGACATTAGAGCGGTTCCTCGCTGGGACCACCGTCGACAACACCTCCTGGGCTCGGTACCGTCGGTCCTCATGACCGACGCAGAACCGCGCCCCGAGCAGGTCGCCTCCCACGGGCGCCAAGGCATCGACCGGCCCGGAGGCGAACCCGACGTCCCCACCGCGCGCCGGCGCACGGAGAAGATCCAGCGCGATGTGGCCAAGGCAGGAGTGGCGGGAGGAACGGCGGCCGGCGACGGGAGTCTTCTCACCGAGCCCGTGCTCGTGGTCAACCAGAAGGCCAAGCTCATCGAGCTCAACAACGAGTACGCCGTCTACGACCAGAACGGCCGCCAGATCGGAGCCGTCCGCCAGGTTGGGCAGACCGTGGCCAAGAAGCTCCT
>JALYMX010000321.1 GCA_030773495.1 Actinomycetota bacterium
GGGTCCCACCGCGCCGTCCCGGCGCCTCGGCACCGGCCACGACGGCACAGATCTCCCTCGGGCGGTCGCAGCCCGCGGTGAGCCATCACACCCTGCCCCTGTCCGACGCCGGCCGCCCTCGCCCCGCGCCGCTGACCGCTCAACGGCAGTCCCCGCAGCGCCCGGCCAGGGCGAAGTGGGTGGCGTCGAGCTCGAAGCGGAAGTCGCGCGCCAGGCGCCGGCGGAGGGGCGCCATGACGGCGATGGGCAGTTCGGTGACCGACCCACAACGTTGGCAGACCAGGTGGTAATGGGGGCGGTCGGCCAGGTGGTACACAGCCGGGCCGTGCCCGAGGTGGGCGTGGACCACCACGCCGAGGTCGGTCAGCGTGTCGAGCGTGCGGTAGACGGTGGAGCGGTGCACGTCGGGGTGGGCGGCCTGCACCGCCGCCGCCAGCTCCTCGGCGGTGACGTGGTCGGGCGCCTGGAGCAGCGCCTGCACGATGGCGCGGCGGGGCGTGGTGAGCCGCACGCCGCGGGCGCGGACCAGGGCGAGGATGGCGTCCAGCCGGTCGTCCGCCACGCCGCCCACAGTACCCCCTCACCCTTTTTTGCGACCTGAACGCAACTACGAGCTGGACGCCGGTAGCATCTGGCGTCATGGCCGGGTTCCTGAGGTCCCTGGCGGCGGCCCTCGTGATGGTGGCGGCAGTGGGCGCCTGCGGCGGCGGCGAGGGCGGTGCCGGGGAGGCCGGCGCCGAAGCCGGAGGCGGCAGGCTGCAGGTGGTGACGACGGTGGCGCCGATCACGAGCATCGTCGCCAGCGTCGCCGGCGACCGCGCCTCGGTGCGCGGAGTCGTCCCGGAAGGCACGAACTCGCACACCTTCGAGCCCCGGCCCCGCGTGGCCGAGGTGCTCTCGGGTGCCGACGTGGTGTTCCTCAACGGCCTGGGCCTGGAGGAGCCGACGAGGAAGCTGGCCGAGGCGAACCTGAAGGAGGGCGGCGAGATCGTCGCCCTCGGCGACCGGGCCCTACGCCCGGAGGAGCACCGGTTCGACTTCTCGTTCCCGAAGGAGGAGGGACGGCCCAACCCCCACGTGTGGACCGATCCGCTGCTGGCCCGACGCTACGCAGAGCTCGTCAGGGACACGATGACCCGCCGGGACCCGGCCAACGCCGGCGCCTACGCCGACAACTACGCCCGCTTCTCGGCGCTGATCGACGAGTTGGACGGGGCGATGCGGGCCAGCTTCGCCACCATCGAGCCGGCCCGGCGCAAGCTGCTCACGTACCACGACGCCTACGCCTACTTCGCCGAGCGCTACGGCTGGCAGGTGATCGGGGCCATCCAGGTGTCGGACTTCGGGGATCCCACCCCGAAGGAGGTGGCGGCCCTGATCGAGCAGGTCGAGCGGGAGCAGGTGCCGGCTATCTTCGGGTCCGAGGTGTTCCCGAGCCCGGTGCTCGAGCAGATCGGCAAGGAGGCCGGCGTCCGCTACGTCGACGTGCTCCGCGACGACGACCTCCCCGGTGAGCCGGGCGACCCCGAGCACTCGTGGCTGGGGCTGATGCGCTTCGACTACGTCACCATGGTCAAAGCGGTGGGCGGCGACGCGTCGGCCCTCGAGGCGTTGGACCTCCGCGCCACCGTCCCCGACACCGCCGCGTACCCGCAGTGACCCGGGCGACGCCGTTGGTGGAGGTGCGGCGGGCCACGGTCAGCTACGGCGACGAGACCGTGCTCGCCGACGTCGACTTCCACGTGGCGCCCGGGGACTTCGTCGGCGTGGTGGGACCGTCGGGCTCGGGGAAGACCACGTTGCTGCGACTCCTGCTGGGCACCGTCTCTCCGCTACGCGGCGAAGTGTCCCGGGCCGGCGCCGTGCGGGTGGGGTACGTGCCCCAGGTCGACGCCGTCGACTGGCAGTTCCCGGTCACCGTCGCCGAGTGCGTGCTCATGGCCCGCTGCGCCGGGCGCCGGCTCCCCTGGGCGAGCAGGGAGGAACGGGCCGAGGTCGGCCAGGTGTTGGGGCGGCTCGGGATGGCCGGCCTGGAGCACCGCCACATCCGGGCGCTGTCGGGCGGCCAGCAGCAGCGGGTGTTCATCGCCAGGGCCCTGCTCAACCGGCCACAGCTCCTCCTGATGGACGAGCCCACCTCGGGCGTCGACGTCCGCACCCGCCACGACGTGCTGCACCTGCTGGGCGACCTCAACGCCGACGGGCTGGCCGTGGTGCTCACGACCCACGACCTCAACGGCATCGCCGCCCACCTGCCCAGCCTCGTGTGCCTCAACCGCGAGGTGGTCGCCGCCGGTCCGCCCGCCGCCGTGCTCACCCCCGACGTGCTGCGCCGCACCTACGGCGCCCCGATGGAGGTGCTCGAGCACGCCGGCATGCCGGTCGTCGTCGAGGCGTACGCCGGCGGCTACCCCGACCGCTACCCCGACGGCTACCCCGACGGCAACGTGGTGCCCCTGCGGAGGACGGGCGCGTGAGCTGGGAGGAGCTGGTCCGGCCCTTCCAGTTCGAGTTCTTCCGCAACGGGCTGGTCGTGGCCACCGTGGCCGGCGCCCTGTGCGGCCTGGTCGGCGTTTACGTCGTGCTCCGGGGGATGAGCTACATCGGCCACGGCCTCTCCCACGCCATCTTCGGAGGCTTCGCCGCCAGTGGGCTGGTCAACGTCAACTTCTTCTTCGGCGCCGGGGTGTGGGGCCTGGCCTCGGCGCTCATGGTCAGCGCCGTCACCCGGCGCCGCCCCATCGGGGCGGACGCCGCCATCGGCGTGATCACCACGGCGTCGTTCGCCCTCGGCCTCGCCCTCATCCAGCTGTACGGGTCGCCGGGACGAAACGCCGACGCCGCCCTGTTCGGCAACGTCCTCGGGGTCGCCTCCCAGGACGTGTGGGTCGTCCTCGGCGTGACCGCCTTCGCGGTGGGCGTCGTCTTCCTCCGGTACCGGGCACTGCTGTTCGCCACCTTCGACCCCGAGGTGGCCCGGGCCTCGGGCGTCGACACCGCTCGTGTCGACGCCCTGCTCATGCTGGTGCTGGCCGCCTCCATCCTGGCCACCATGAGCGTGATGGGCGTGACCCTCATCGCGGCGACGCTGGTCGTGCCCGCCGTGGTGGCCCGCATGCTCACCAACTCGTTCGCCCGGATGCTCGTGCTGTCGGCGGGCACGGGCGCCGTGTGCGGCTTCGTGGGGATGAACCTCAGCTACCACCTCGACATCGCCTCCGGCCCCACCATCGTCCTCACCGGCGCCGCCCTGTTCGTCGTGGTGCTGGCCCTCTCGGCGTTCTCGGCACGCCCAGGCCCGTTATCCGGGGCGAAACGTGCCGAGAACCGAGAAGGCGGGTGAGCGGCGCCGGCATGACGGGTAGTGGTGGCCGATGCAGCCGTGGCCCCGACTGGGCGAGGAGGTGGCCCACCACGGGGACCGCACCATGGTGCGGCGCCGGTACCGCCGCCCCGACGGCGGCGAGGCGGGCTTCGACATCACGCTCCACGGCGAGACCACCAGCGTCCTCGCCCTCACCGACGACGGGCGCGTGGTGCTCACCCGTCAGTTCCGGCCCGGGCCCGAGCGGGTCCTGCTCGACCTGCCCGGGGGCTTCGTCGACGACGGCGAAGACCCGACGGCCGCGGCCGCGCGGGAGCTGCGGGAGGAGACGGGCTATGCCGGCGATGTCCGCCCGGCGGGCAGGACCACGCCCAACCCCTACTCCACCGAGGTCCGCCACATCTTCGTCGCCACCGGCTGCCGGCGGGTCGAGGAGCCGAGCACGGACGTGAACGAGGACGTGGAGGTCGTCCTGGTGTCGGTGGCGGAGCTGCGCGACCTGGTGCGCACCGACCGGCTCACGGTGGTGGACGGGACGTACCTGGCCCTCGACGCCCTGGGCCTACTCTGACGCCACCGAGCGCGACGCCGGCCGGCGCCTGGCGTTCTTCGATGCTCGAGGCCCGCCTGCCGGGTCTGGCATTTCAGAGAGTGCTGGCGGGGTTGCGGCGGTGCTGCCGCCGGGACGGGTTCCCTGCCCGAGGACGGCCGGCCCTGCACGACGAGCTCGACCTCGAGCCCACCGCCGGGCCGGGCGGAGACGAGCAAGTCGGCGCGGTGGGAGCGACGCGCCGCCACGTCGCCCTGCAGTTCCTCACCGAGTCGCTGGTGCTCTCGGCCGCCGGCGCCGTGGCGGGGATCTCCCTCGGGGCGGCGGTGAGCTTCGCCTACGCCACCACGCAGGAGTGACGACGGTCCTGCCGGGTCGTCGGCCTGGTGGGCGGCGTGGTGGCCGCCCTGGCCATCGGCGCGGTGGCCGGCCTGTACCCGGCGGCCCGGGCGGCGCGCCTGTCGCCCACTGAAGCGCTCCGCACGACGTGAAAGCCGGGTGGCGATCTGACGACACCCTCGGACCGGGCATCCGGAGGCCACCCGGCGACTGGCGCGTGCACGCGGCGCTCAAGAGGGATATGGTGGGACCTTCCCGCCCCCCGGGAGCCACGGAGCCCCTGGCCTTGGCCAGGGGCTCCAGCGCGTGCACGCCCGGCTCGGCGGTCCTCACCGCGGCGACGTCAGCCCGAGGCGATCCGGTCCCGGGTGAAGCGCTGCCCGCCGCGCCAGATGAGCACCAGCGCCAGCGCCCACACGGCGGCCCCGATGGCAATGGCCACCGGAGCGGTCACCAGCAGCAGCCCCGTGGACTGGCCCACGGCGAGGAAGATGAGCGGCAGGATGACCGCCCCGCCCAGCTGGTTGGCCTCCTGGGCCGTCTTGGCCCGGGCCGACACCCGCACCATCACGCCCATCCCGAGGGCGGCGACGGCGGGGGCGACCCACAGGATCACCACCGCCCACAGGCGGGTGGGCACGAAGATCCGGTGGGTGACGGGCCAGGCGACGGTGTTGGTCACCACGGCGAACAGCACGAAGCCGACCCACGAGACGGCGACGGCGGGCAGGAGGGCGCCCAGCACCTTGGCGTAGAAGAGCTGGCGATCCGGGATGGGGAGGTGCAGGAGGGTCTCGATGGTCCGGCGCTCCTTCTCGCCGGCGAAGGCGTCGGCGGCCAGCACGGCGGCCACCATCAGGGGGACGATGAGGAACAGCGGCGCCAGCAGGTACCCGCTCACCAGGACGACCAGCTGCTCTGCGGGGGGAAGGCGCAGGATGGGCTCGGCGATCCCCTCCGGGAGCCGGCTCAGGTAGACGCTCACGTCGGCGTTGCGCTGGGCCCGGGCGGCCAGGCCGATGAGCAGCGGGAGCACCACCAACAACAGCAGCGGCACGATCACCATCGGGAGCACGACCGCCTTGGACCGGCGGACGGCGGTGAGGTCCCTGGCGATGACGGCCCGCACGGCCGGCGGCCACCTCACGCCGGCCGACGCTCCTGCAGCGCGAAGTAGACGTCCTCCAGGGTGGCCGGGCGCGGCACGGCGGCGTAGACGGGCACGGCGCCGGCGGTGAGCGCGGCCACCAGCGGGGGGACGGCGTCCCGGCCGTCCACCCGCACCCGCGCCCCTTCGCCCGTGGCTTCGCCGGCCAGCACGCCGGGCGCGGCGCGGAGCAGGGCGAGGAGGCGGTCGTCGGCCGCCCGGCCGAGGTCGAGGTCGACGACTAGGCCGGGCCACAGCTCGGCAGCCAGTCCCTCGGGGGTCCCGAACGCCTGCAGGCTCCCTCGGTGCAGCACCGCCATGCGCCGGCAGAGCCGGCCGGCGTCGCCCAGGAAGTGGGTGCACAGCACCACGGTGCGGCGCCGTTCGCGGGCGAGGGAGGCGATCAGCTCGATCACGTCGCGGGAGGCGGCCGGGTCGAGGCCCGAGGTCGGCTCGTCGAGGAAGAGCACCTCCGGGTCGTGCAGCAGCGCCAGGGCCAGGGCCACCCGCTTGCGCTGCCCGGTGGAGAACCCGTGCACCTGGCGATGGGCCGAGGCACCCATCCCGAGGCGCTCGAGCAGCTCGTCGGCCCGCCGCCCGGCCTCCGCCGTGGGCAGCTCGCGAATGCGGGCGATCAGCACCAGGTTCTCCCACGCCGTGAGGCGGTCGTCCAGCCCGGCCGCCTCGGTGAGCACCCCGGTGCGACGGCGCAGCTCCGTCCCCGAGGTGGCCGGGTCGAGGCCGAGCACGGTGCACCGGCCCCGGTCGGCGCGCAGGATGCCGTTGAGCAGGCGGACGGTGGTGGTCTTGCCGGCGCCGTTGGGCCCGAGCAGGGCGACGACCTCACCCTCCTCCACGTCGAGGGTCAGCCCGTCGAGGGCCGGCTCGCCGCCGAAGCTCCGGCTCAGGTCGTGGGTCTCGATGACCGGCGCCATGCCGCAGTGTCGCAGGCGACCGGCGGCCGGGTGGGTCAGCCCGGCTCGCCCCCGTCCCCACCGCCGGCCGTCTCACCCTCGTCGCCGGGCGGCCGCAGCTTGTCGAGGTCGGCCTGCAGCTCGGCGGCCCGCGACGCCACTGCGGCGGCCGACAGCGGGGCCGCGCCCGACACCTCCACGATGTGCTCCAACAGCGCGGCGTCGCCCCGGTCGTGCTCGCCGTGCTCGCGGACGGCCTGCTGGAGCGCCGTGGTGAGCAGCCCCAGGGTGCGATCGTTGCTCGTGTCGTAGGGCATGTCCTTCGCCAGGCACAGGGCGTAGGCGTAGGCACCCATGAGGGCGGTGGGGCTGGCATCGGCGGCGGCGACGAGGGCGGCGACGGCCTCCTCGTCGCTCGACGCCTCCACCTCGAGGGCCAGCGCCAGCGCCAGCAGCTCCGAGCCGGTCGCGGGCACCGCTCCATCTTCCCATCCCGACGGCGGTCACGCCGGCGAGACGGCGATCTCCGCCGCCTTCACCGACGCCCACACCCGGGCGCCGGCGGCCAGCCGCAGCTCGGCCGCGGCGCCGGCGGTCACCTCGGCCACCAACGAGAGGCCGCCCTCCACCCGGACCTCGACCCGTGCCCACCCGCCCTCGTCGTCCACGCCCTCCACCACCCCGGGCCACACGTTGCGGGGGCTGCCCTCCGGCGGCCGCCGGTGCAGGGCCACGGCGCGGGGATGGACCACGGCCACGACGTCGCCGGCACCGGCGTCGGGGGCGACCAACACGGTGTCGCCCACGGTGACCCGCCCGCCGTCGGCCCGGCCCTGCAGGAGGTTGACCCCGACGAGGTCGGCCACGTAGCGGGTGCGGGGGCGGGCGGCCAGGGCGGCGACGCTCCCGTCCTGCACGACCCGGCCGGCCTCCACCACGACCACCCGGCCGGCCAGTGCGGCCGCCTCGAGCGGGTCGTGGGTGACGACCAGCCGGACGCCGGGCGCCCCGTGCAGCCGGCGGCGCAGCTCACGGCGGGTGGCTG
>JALYMX010000322.1 GCA_030773495.1 Actinomycetota bacterium
GCCGCGGCCTGGTCCACCCGCCCCGAGCGCGCCAGCCCCACGTCGACCTCCTGCAGCGCCAGCACGTCGGGCGCCAGGCCGGCGCAGTACGCGCCCAGCGCCGCCGTGTCCACCGCACCGGCCGGCGTGCGGGCATGCTGCACGTTGAACGTCACGATCCTCATGGCGCCCCTCCGGCTGTAGCAACATTCCCACGTGCCCCCCGACGCCGCCGACACGTCCACCGATGCCTCCCGGTACGGCCCCGCCATGGGCGCCGAGGCCGAGCTCCGGCTGCTCGGCGACCTGAAGGGCAAGCGGGTCCTCGAGCTGGGATGCGGCGCCGGCCGGAACTCGGTCGCCTTCGCCAGGCAGGGCGCCATCGCCATCGGCGTGGAGACCTCGACCGAGCTCCTGGCCGCCGCCCGCCGCCTGTGCGAACGCGAGGAGGTGCGCGTCGAGCTTCGACAGGGCGACATGGCCGACCTGGCCTTCGTACGGGCGGACTCCGTCGACGCCGTGTTCAGCGCCGGCGCCCTCGGCTACGTCGAGGACCTGGGCCGGGTGTTCCGCCAGGTGCACCGCGTGCTGCGGGTCGGCGCCCCCCTGGTGTTCAGCCTGCCCCATCCCGCCTACCACCTCATCGACGGTGCCGACCCGGAACAGCCGCTCCTCGTGCGTCGCTCCTACTTCGACCGCGCGCCGGTGGCCGAGGAACGGCCCGCCGCGCCCCGCACCCGCTACCACCACACCCTCTCCGACCTGCACACGGCCCTGGTCCGGGCCAGCTACCGGATCGACACCCTGCTCGAGCCCCAGCCCTCGCCCACCGGGCCCCATGGCGCCGACTGGCAGGAGGCGGAGCGCTACGTGCCCCGTGTCCTGGTGGTGCGGGCCCGCAAGGAGGGCAGCTGACGGCAGCGGCGGCCGGCGGGGACCGGCCGGGAGGCGAGCGGCTGGTGCTCTGGGACGTCGACGGGACGCTCCTGCGCACCAACGGCGTGGCGCAGCAGGCCTTCGACCTGGCCGCCGCCCACGTGCTCGGGCGCCCCCCGGGGGACCACGCCGTGCGCATGAGCGGCAAGACCGACCCGCTGATCGCCCTGGAGATCCTCGCCTTCGCCGGGCTGGCCGACGAGGAGGCCCGCCGTCACCTCCCCCTCGTGCTCGAGCGCCTGGAAGCCGAGCTGGCCGGCGCCGTCGACCTGGTCCGCGAGCAGGGCCGGGTGCTCCCGGGGGTGGAGGACGTGCTCACCGAGCTGGCGGCCGACCCGGCCGTCGTCCAGTCGGTGCTCACCGGCAACACGGCGGCGAATGCCGCGGTGAAGCTGAAGGCGTTCGGGCTCGAGCGGTGGCTCGACGTGGAGGTGGGGGCGTTCGGCAGCGATCGGCACAACCGCGACGAGCTGGTCCCGGTGGCGCTCGAGCGCGTGCGGCGCCGGCACGGACGCGACCTGCGACCGGAGCAGGTGTGGGTGGTGGGCGACACCCCCCGCGATCTGGCCTGTGCCCGGGCCGGCGGCGCCCGCTGCCTCCTCGTGGCCACCGGCCGGTTCCCGCTGGAGGAGCTGGAGGGCCTGGGCGCCGACCTGGTGCGGCCCGACCTCGCCGACACCGCGGAGGTGTGCCGGCTGCTGCGCTCGTGAGAGCGGTTCGCCTATGACCGGCCGGCGCCCTGCGCCGCCCACCACTCGTCGAGGCGGCGCCGGGCCTCCTCCTCGCCCAGGGGCCCCTCCTCCAACCGCAGCTCCATGAGATGGGCCAGGGCGCGGCCCACGGCCGGGCCTGGGGCGATGCCGAGGTGCTCCATCACCTGGCGCCCGTCGAGGTCGGGCCGCAGCGCGGCCAGCTCCTCCTGCTCCTGCAGGCGGGCGATGCGCGCCTCGAGCTCGTCCATCCGGCGGGCCAGGGCGCGGGCCTTGGCCACGTTGCGGGTGGTGCAGTCGCAACGGGTCAGCTCGTTGAGCCGCTCGAGCAGGTGGCCGGCGTCGCGCACGTAGCGGCGCACGGCGCTGTCCGTCCACCCGCCGTCGCCCTCGCGGTAGCCGTGGAAGCGCAGGTGCAGCTCCACCAGGCGGGACACGTCGTCGACGTCGTCGTTCGGGTAGCGCAACGCCCGCATCCGGTCGCGGGTCATGCGGGCGCCCACCACCTCGTGGTGGTGGAACGACACGCCGCCCGGCCCGAACGAGCGGGTCTTGGGCTTGCCCACGTCGTGGAACAGGGCGGCCAGGCGCACGATGCGGTCGGGCGAGGTGCGGTCCACCACGGCGAAGGTGTGCTCCAGCACGTCCTTGTGGCGGTGGACCGGGTCCTGCTCGAGGGCCAGGCCCGACAGCTCGGGCAGGACGTGGTCGGCCAGCCCGGTGGCCACCAGGAAGCGCAGGCCGTGGCTCGGTCGCCCGACCACCATCAGCCGGTCGAGCTCGTCGCGGATGCGCTCGGCCGAGACGATCTCGAGCCGTTCGGCCAGGGCCTCC
The DNA here is from genome assembly GCA_030773495.1 of Actinomycetota bacterium. Classification (GTDB taxonomy): domain Bacteria; phylum Actinomycetota; class Acidimicrobiia; order Acidimicrobiales; genus JALYMX01. The sequence goes on from JALYMX010000322.1 coordinate 2,460, forward strand.
ACGGCGGCCCGCACGGCGGGGTCGGGGCGCAGACCGAACCCGGCGATGAAGCGGGCGGCGCGCAGCATGCGCAGGGGGTCGTCGGTGAAGGACTCCTCGGGCGACAGCGGGGTGCGCAGCCGCGCGGCAGCCAGGTCGGCGACACCGTCGAAGGGATCGATCAGCTCCAGCTCGGGGAGGCGCAGGGCCAGCGCGTTGACGGTGAAGTCCCTCCGCGACAGGTCGACCTCGACGGCGTCGGCGAAGGCCACCTGGGGTTTGCGGGAGTCCGGCGAGTAGGCCTCGGCGCGATGGGTGGTGATCTCGTAGCGACGGCCGCCCAGCGCGCACCCGATGGTGCCGAAGCGCTGTCCCTGGTCCCACACGGCGTCGGCGGCCGGCGCCACCAGCGCCTTGATCTCCTCAGGGCGGGCGTCGGTGGTGAAGTCGAGGTCCGTCTCCGGGTGGAGCCGGTTCACCACGGCGTCGCGCACCACGCCGCCCACCAGGTACAGCCTCCGGTCGGCGGCGGCGAAGCGCTCCACCAGCCAGGCCATCTCGTCGAGGAGGGGCCGCAGCCGTTCGGGGATCACCGCGTCGAGGGTAGCGGCCGCGGCCAACCGGACGAGAGGACGCAAGCGGCGCGAACGGGGCGTGTGACTAGCACCGCCGAGCGGCGAGAAGGGCCCGATCGGGCCATGGTCGACGCAGTGCGGACAGCCGACATGTACGGCACAACACCAGCCCAACGCACCCACAACGCCCCGCCCGGAGGACACCGTGAAGTTCCGCCCGCCGATCGCCGCCGCCGCCATCGCCCTCGCCGGCGCCACCGCCCTCGCCCCGGCGGCGACGGCCGTGACCAACACCCAGGAGGTCACCGCCAGCATCGCCGACTCCATCACGGTCACCCTCAGCAAGACGAGCGTGCCCTTCGGGGCCCTCGGCGTGGGGGCCAACGTGGTGCCCACCGCGACGGCGGGCACACTGGGCGTCCAGGCCAACGTGGCGTACACGGTGAAGGTGCACGCGGCGAAGGCCACGATGACCAAGTACGTGAGCGGCGCCTACGACGACCTGGTGAAGCTGGCCAACGGGGTCAGCATGACGACGACCTCGCTGAGCGTGGGCGCCGTGCCGGTCTCGGCCGCCGTGATCGGCAACGACAGCACCAACCCCACGCTGGTGGCCAGCTCGGTGGCGACGAGCAGCGACCACCTCTACGACCTGAGCTTCGCCCAGACGGTCGCTCCCGCCGACGCCAAGACCACCTACCGCAACGAGCTCACCTATACGACCACGGCCACCCTGTAGCCGAGCCCCCCCCGGACGCTGGCTAGGTTTCTTCGCCATCGCTCCCCGCCCCGCTCGCAAGTCGCACCCGCGCAGGGCGAGCGGCGTCGCCGCCCTCGCCCTGACGCTGTCGGCCCTCGCCGCCGGCGCCTGGTTGCCCGCCCTCGCCCAGGCGACCGGCCCCACCCTGCAGGTGACCCCACCGAGGATCGAGCAGGATCTGCGCACCCGCAGCTTCAGCGTCGAGGTGAGCTTCCGCAACAACGGCACCGCGCCGACGTCGGCCACCTTCGCGGTCACGGGGCTCGGCCACGACCTCGACGGCGAGCCGCAGCTGCCGCCTCCCGCCCCCGGTCCGGGCACGGCCCGCCTCGACGCCAGCTCGGCCCGCCTGGCCCCCGGCGAGGTCCGCCGGGTCACCCTGCGCGGCACGGTCCCGCCGGGCGCCGGCGGCGTGTACGCCGGCGTGGTGGCCACCCTCGCACCGACCCCGGCGAGCGGGGGTGGCGGCGTGACGATCACGCAGCGCCTGGCCAGCCTGGTGCTGCTGCGGGGGCCGAAGCCGTGGAACGAGGCGGTCGCCGTCGAGACGGTGGCCGCCCGTCCCACGGCGGCCGGGCGCACCGTCCAGGTCTTCGCCCAGGTGCGGAACGCCGGCAACGTGCACGTGCGTCCCGCCGGCCGGGCCGACGTCATCCACCGCGGCAAGGTCCTCACGACGGTCGAGTTGAAGCCCGACGTGGTCATCCCCGGCTTCGCCCGCCGCATCGGCGGACCGTGGACGGTGCCGGCCGGCCTCGACGGGCCAGTCCGGCTGGTGGTGCAGATCGACGAGCCGTCGCCGGCATCGGGCAGGGGCGAGGTCGTGTTCGAGAACGGGCGGCTGGCGTCGGTGCCCGAGGGGCTGGGGTTGGGACCGGTGGGCGGAACCTCGCTGGACGACACCGAGGGCAGCGGCGACGCCGGCAGGGTGGTGCTGTCGGTCGTCGGGGTGCTGTTGCTGGTCGGCCTCGTCGTGTCCCTCGTCCTCGTGGCCCGACGCCGCGCCGGCGACGGGTGAGGGTCAGACGGGGAGCAGCCCCGCCTGCTGGAGGGCGATGCGGAAGTCGTGCGGGTTCGACGCCGTGGCCATGGCGCTGCGCAGGTCGACCATCCCGTTCTTGAACAGGTTGAACAGGCTCTGGTCGAACGTCTGCATCCCGTAGTACTCCCCGTCGGCGATGATCTCCTCGATCGAGTCGTTGCCCCCCTGCTCGGGGTCCACGATCCTGTCGAAGATGCGGCCGGTCATCACCAGCACCTCCACCGACGGGACGCGTCCCTTCCCGTCCGCCCGGTCGAGGAGGCGCTGGCTCACCACACCCCGCAACGAGGAGGCGAGGGACAGCCGCACCTGCTTCTGCTGGAACGGCGGGAAGAAGTCGACGATGCGGTTCACCGTCTCGACGGCGTTGGTGGTGTGCAGCGTGGACAGCACCAGGTGCCCCGTCTCGGCGGCGGCGAGGGCGGCCCACACCGTCTCGGGATCGCGCATCTCGCCGATGAAGATCACGTCGGGGTCCTGGCGCAGCACCCGGCGCATGGCAGTGGGGTAGTCCCGGGTGTCGGTGCCGATCTCCCGCTGGTTGACGATGGCCTGCTTGTCGACGTGGAGCACCTCGATGGGATCCTCGACGGTGACGATGTTCACCGGACGGGTCTCGTTGATGTGGTCGATCATGGCCGAGATGGTGGTGGTCTTCCCCGAGCCGGTCGGCCCGGTGACGAGGACCATGCCCCGGCGCTCCTCGGCCAGGCGGCGCACCACCGAGGGAAGGCCGAGCGACTCGAACGACGGGATGCCGGGCAGGACGCGGCGGAACACCAGCCCCACCGATCCGCGCTGGCGGAACACGTTCACGCGGAACCGCCCGAGGTTGGGGACGCCCAGGGCGAAGTCGGCCTCGGAGGTGGCGTCGAACTCGTCCGCCCGGTCGCTCGGTAGGATCGAGAAGGCGACCCGCTCGGCGTCGGCCGGCGTGACGCGGTCGAACGGCGCCGGTTGGAGCCGGCCGTCCACCCGCACGTGGGGCGGCGAGCCGACCTTGACGTGGAGGTCGGAGCCGCTCTGCTCCACGGTGTAACGGAGGAGCTCGTTGAGGTCGAACATCACCCTCGCATCGGCACGCGCGGCGCCCACCCTTGAGCCGCTCCTGCTCCGCCCCGATGGCCCTGGGTAACCTCGGGCGTGCCGTGAGCGCAGCGAACGTGGACGTGATCCGCTGGGGCCGGGAGCGCGTGCGCACGGGCCCGTGGCGCGGCGACCGCCAGGTGGCCTACCTCTCCCCGCTCCCCGACGCGCCGCTGCCGTCGGTCACCTTCGTGCGCCGCTGCCTGGCCCAGCTGGCCGACCGAGGCTTCAGCCTGGTCATCACGTCGGCGCTGTCGCCGGCCGAGCAGGCCGCCTTCCTGGCCGCCGGCTTCGAGGTCCACGAGCGCCTCCACCTGCTCGAGCACGACCTGCGCCACGTCCCCCGCGCCGACACGTCCCGGCTTCGGCGAGCCGCTCCCGGCGACCGCCCCGCCGTGCTCGAGGTCGACGCCCTCGCCTTCCCCGCGTTCTGGCGCATCGACGAGGCCAGCCTGGCCGACGCGCTGGGCGCCACGCCGGCCGCCCGCTTCCGCGTGGCTCCGGCCGAACAGCGTGTGGTCGCCTACGCGGTGACCGGGCGAGCCGGCCGGCGGGGGTTCCTGCAGCGCCTGGCCGTGCACCCCGACCACCAGCGCCAGGGGCTCGGACGGGCGCTGGTGGTCGACGCCCTGCGGTGGCTCCGGCGCTGGCGGGTGGAGCGGGCGGTCGTCAACACCCAGCTCGGCAACGACGCCGCCTTGGCGTTGTACGAGAGCCTGGGGTTCCGGCGGGAGCCGACCGGGCTGTCGGTGCTGAGCACGGAGCTGACCGCGTGACGTGGGCCCGCCTGCTCGGCGCCGTCGTGGCCGCGGGCGTCCTCCTCTGCGTCCTCCCCGTGCCGCCGGCGGGCCTGCGCGCCCAGGAAGCGGGCAGCGTGGTGCGCCTGGCGTCGCAGACGCCGTGGGTGGGCCCAGGTGAGGAGCTGGTGCTGCGTCTCAACGTGGCGACCGCCGAGGCGCCGCAGGACGTGGAGCTGGCCGTTGCCGTGTACCGCCGGGTCACCAAGCGCTCGGAGTTCACCCAGACCCTCGTCGCCGGTCCGCGGGGTGACCCCCTCACCGTCACCCCGGCCTCGTCGCTGGCCGAGCTGGGCACCGACGCCGCCGGCGCAGTGGTGGTCCGCCTCCCGCTGCAGCACCCCGACCAGCCCCTCGACCGCACCCGCCTCCGCCTGGGGGCCCCCGGCGTCTACCCGGTGCGGGTCGAGCTGCGGAAGGCGGGCGGCGGCGACACGCTGTCGACGCTGCTCACCCACATGGTGCACACCCGCCCACCGCAACCCGGTGCGTTCCCCCTGAAGGTCGCCCTCGTGCTGCCGGCGCACGCCCCGCTGGCGCTGCGCCCGGACGGCCAGCGCGAGCTGGCCCGGCGAGAGGCGGTCGCGCTCGGCGCCCTGGCCCGTTCCCTCGAGGCGTATCCGGCCGTGCCCCTCACCCTGCACCCGACCCCCGAGACGCTCGAGGCCCTGGCCGCCAGCCCGCGGGAGGCGGACCGGGAGACGCTCGCCGCCCTGGCTCGCGCCACTCAGGGCCGCCAGGTGGCAGCGGCCACGTACGTGCCCGTCTCCCTCCCCAGCTTCGCCCCGGCCACCCTGGCCGCCGAGGCGGCGGCCCAGCTCGACCGGGGCCGCGAGGTGATCGAGACCACGCTCGGCCAGCGGCCCGACGCCCGCACGTGGGTGGCGGAGGAGGCGGTGGACGAGCGGTCGGTGCTCCGCCTGCGCGAGCAGCAGGTCGACCGCCTGGTCGTGCCCGAGCAGGCGTTGGCGCCCGTCGACTTGACCATCACCCTCACGGAGCCGTTCGAGCTCGCCGTGGGCGCCCTGCGCCGCCCACTGGCCCTCGCCGGCGACGCCGGCCTGGCCGCTCACTTCGCGCCGGCGCCCGACCCGGTGCTGGCCGCCCACCGCCTGCTCGCCGACCTGGCGGTGATCTCCCAGGACCGTCCCAGCCGGCCGCGCGCCGTCGTCGTCATGGCGCCGCGCGACTGGCACCCCACGCCGGCGTTCCTCGAGACGCTCCTCGGCGGGCTGGCCGCCAGCCCGGTGCTCGTCGGCGCCAACCTCTCCGACGTGTTCGCCGGCGTCCCGCCGGCGACCACCGCAGGCGGCGCGCCGCTCGTGCGGGGTCTGGCC
>JALYMX010000323.1 GCA_030773495.1 Actinomycetota bacterium
GCCGCGGTCCTTCGGCGCCGGTCGAGCAGGCCCCCGATCCGCCCGAGGGCCCGCAGCCGAAGACATGACCTCCACGCTGCTCTTCAAGGACATCGACGCGCCGCGACTGCACACGCTCGAGGTCTACGAGCACCGCGGCGGCTATGAGTCGCTGCGCAAGGCGCTGCAGATGCCGCCCGAGGCGGTCCTCAACGAGCTGAACGCGTCGGGCCTGCGCGGCCGCGGCGGCGCGGGCTTCGCCATGGGCAAGAAGGCGTCGTTCCTGCCCAAGGGGACGATGGACAAGTACCTGTGCTGCAACGCCGACGAGTCCGAGCCCGGGACGTTCAAGGACCGCGAGCTCATGCAGAAGAGCCCGCACATGCTCATCGAGGGCATGATCATCGCGGCGTACGCGGCCGGCATCAACCGCGCGTTCATCTACATCCGCGGCGAGTACGCGCTGCAGGCCGACATCCTCGACGCGGCCGTGAAGGAGGCCGGGGCGGCCGGGTACCTCGGCACGCGGATCCTCGGCTCCGACCTCGACCTCGCGCTCGTCGTCCACCGCGGCGCGGGCGCGTACATCTGCGGCGAGGAGACGGCGCTGCTCGACTCGCTGGAGGGCAAGCGCGGCAACGCGCGGCTCAAGCCGCCGTTCCCGGCCAACCAGGGCCTCTACCAGGGTCCGACCCTCATCAACAACGTCGAGACGCTCGCCACCGTGCCGCACATCATCGCCATGGGCGGCGAGGAGTACGCGAAGGTCGGTGTCGAGAACTCGACCGGTACCAAGCTCGTCTCCGTCTCAGGCAACGTGCAGCGGCCGGGCAACTACGAGATCGAGCTCGGCATCCCCGCGCGCGAGATCGTCTACGACCTGGCCGGCGGCCCGCCACCCGGGCGCGAGGTCAAGTTCTGGTTCCCCGGCGGCTCGTCGTCGCCCGTGCTCCTGCCCGAGGACCTCGACCTCCCCTACGACTTCGACTCCATGGCGAAGGCCGGGTCGATGCTCGGCTCGGGCGCGATCATCGTCATCGACGCCGCCCACTCGGTCGTCGACGTCGCGCTGTGGACGGCCGAGTTCTACCGCCACGAGTCGTGCGGCAAGTGCTCCCCGTGCCGCGAGGGCACGAACTGGACGGTGAAGATGCTCGAGCGCATCCGCTCGGGCGAGGCCACGCCGATGGACCTGGACATCATGGCCTCGGTCTGCACGAACATCATCGGCAACTGCCTGTGCGTGCTCGGCGACGCGATGGCGATGCCGATCGGCTCGATGGTCGAGAAGTTCCGCCCCGAGTTCGAGGCCTACATCGAGGAGGCCCGCCGGCGCAACGACGCGGCCAGCGACGCCTTCCCCGAGCCGGCCGTGCCGGTGCTGCAGGGAGCGCGCTAGATGCCGCGCCCCGACGTCACGATGGTGACCTTCACGGTCGACGGCCGCGAGATCACCGCCCCGCAGAACGCCATGCTCGTCGACGCCGCCAAGTACGGCGACATCGAGATCCCGGTCTTCTGCTACGAGCCCAAGCTCGGCCAGCCGGTCGGCGCGTGCCGCATGTGCCTGGTCGAGGTCGAGGGCATCCCGAAGCTGCAGACCGCCTGCTCGACGCCCGTCAAGGACGGCATGGTCGTGCACACGCAGACCCAGCGGGTGCGCGAGGCGCAGCAGGCGGTCGTCGAGTTCCTGCTCATCAACCACCCGCTCGACTGCCCGGTGTGCGACAAGGGCGGCGAGTGCCCCCTGCAGGACCAGACGCTCACCTTCGGCCCCGGTGAGACGCGGTTCGTGGAGGAGAAGCGGCACTGGGCCAAGCCCATCGCCCTGTCCGAGCTCGTGTACCTCGACCGGGAGCGCTGCATCCAGTGCGACCGTTGCACCCGCTTCGCCGACGAGGTGGCCGGCGACCCCCTCATCGAGTTCGTGGGCCGGGGCGACCACACCGAGATCAACACCTTCCCCGATCAGCCCTTCTCGTCGTACTTCTCGGGGAACACCGTGCAGATCTGCCCGGTCGGGGCCCTCCTGGCCCGTCCCTACCGCTTCCGGGCCCGCCCGTGGGACCTGGAGCAGGTGGAGAGCACGTGCACGGTGTGCGCCGTCGGGTGCCGCATCGCCGTGCAGTCGTCGTCGAACGCTCTCACCCGCTACCTCGGCGTCGATAGCGACCCGGTCAACCACGGGTGGCTGTGCGACGCCGGCCGCTTCAGCTACGAGTACGTGAACAGCGACGAGCGGTTGCGTGCGCCGCTCGTGCGCAAGGGCGACGAGCTGGTGGAGGCGTCGTGGGGCGAGGCGCTGGAGGCGGCGGCCAAGGGCCTGGAGGCGGCGCGTGCGGTCCACGGGCCCGACGCCGTCGCCGTGCTGGGCGGGGCCCGCGTCCCCAACGAGGACGCCTACGCATGGGCCAAGCTGGCCAAGGGCGTGGTCGGCACCGACAACGTCGACGCCCAGCTGGGCGACGGCCTCCCCGCCGAGGTGGTGCTGGGCCTGCCCCGGGCCACCATCGACGACGCCTGCGGGGCGCCGGCCGTGGTGCTCCTCGCTCCCGACATCAAAGAGGAGCTCCCCGTCTTCTACTTGCGCCTCCGGGAGGCGGCGGTCAACCGCGGCGTGCCCGTGGTGGAGCTCACGCCGCAGCGCACCGGCATGTCCCGCTACTGCGCGGCGACGTTGTGCTACCGGCCGGGTGAGGTCGCCGCCCTCGCCCGGGCCCTGGTCGACGGCGCCGACGGCGACGTGGCCGGGGTGCCGGGGTCGGCGGTCGCCGAGGCCCGAGCCCTGCTGGCAGAGGGGACCGTCGTCGTGCTGGGTCGCCCGTCGTTGGCCGAGTCGTCGGCGTCGGTGGCCGCGGCCGCCGCCATCCTGGCCGACGGCGTGCCCGGGGCCCGGTTCCTGCCGGCGCTGCGCCGGGGCAACGTCATCGGCGCGCTCGACATGGGCCTGGCCCCCGGCGTGCTGCCCGGGCGGGTGTCCCTCGACGTCGGCCGTGACTGGTTCGCCCAGGCGTGGCCCACCGTCCCGCAGCGGCGGGGCATGGACGCCTCGGGGGTCATGGCGGCCGCCGCCGAGGGGCGCATCCAGGCGCTCGTGCTGCTCGGTGCCGATCCCGCCTCCGACTTCCCCGACCGCGAGCTGGCCCGTCGGGCGCTGGCCGGCGCCGGGTTCGTGGTCGCCGTCGACACGTTCATCACCGCCTCCTCGCGCCAGGCCGACGTGGTGCTCCCCGCCGCCGCCTTCACCGAGCGGCCGGGAACGACGACGAACATGGAGGGCCGCGTCACGCTGCTCGGCCAGAAGCTCGTGCCGCGCGGCGTCTCCTGGGCCGACTGGATGATCGCCAACGAGCTGGCCGCCCGCCTCGGCACCGACCTCGGCTTCGAGAGCGTGGAGGACGTGTGGGCCGAGGTCGAGCGCCTCGCTCCTTCCCACGCCGGGCTCACCCGGGGCGTGTTGGCCGACGGCCGCTCCCGCGACGGCGTGGTCCCCCCGCTGGGGGCCGTCGCTCCCGGCCCCCTGCGCCCGCCCGGCGAGGGCGCGACGGACACCTCCTCGGGATCGACCACCAGCGTCCCCGCCGACGTCGACCCCATGGCCGACCCCGGGATCGACGCCGCCGAGACCCAGGGGATCCCCGCCACGGCGGTGGCGTCCACGCCGCCACCCGAGGCCCCTGCCGCCGCCCCCGCCCGGCCCACCGG
>JALYMX010000324.1 GCA_030773495.1 Actinomycetota bacterium
GCACCGGGACGACGGCGCGCTCGTGGGCCAGGCCCAGCACGGTGGTGGCGTGGTGGCTCATCCCCCGGTGCCGGGGGCGGGGGTCGGCGTCGGACCACCGCACGGCCACCACGGGCGTGGCCCCGCCCCGGCCGGCGAGGTCGATCAGCGCCGCGCCCTCCACGGCGCTGGTGCCGTGCGCCGTGCCCGTCCCCACGCCCCCCGGACCGGGGCCCACGACGACGGCGCCGGCGCCGCAGCCCACCGCCACCTCCATGCCGGAGAGGGCGTTGACGGCCTCGTGGTCCCCCCCGAAGGCCTGCCCGGCGCTCACCGTGACGTGGACGAGGCCGGCGGCGCGCAGGTCGGCCACCAGGTCCGACAGGGCGAGGGGCAGGGCGGCGGCGTCGGTCATGACGAAGGCCAGCGACCGGCCGGGGGCGCCGGCGCAGAAGGCGGCGGCCACCGGGGCGAGCTGGCTGTGGACGCCGAGGACCACCACCGGCACCCCGGCCAGGGTCGCCGCCCGGTAGCCCTCGGCCTCCTCGGCCACCCCCGTGTCGGCCTGCAAGCTGGTGTAGCGCAGCTTCATCACGTGCCCGGCGCCGGGCACCGCCCACTCCGAGCGGGCCAGGTTCCAGTGCACCACGTCCCACCCGCCCGTCCCCAGGCCCACGTCGACGGCCGTGGTGTTCACCACCACCGGGTCGCCGACGGCCACGGGCCCGACCAGCCCGGTGAGCACGTAAGCCCGCCGCCCGGAGTCGAGCGCCACCCGCTGCAACCCCTCGCGCTCCGAGAGCACGGTCGTGACGACGTGCGTCGAGAAGCTCGGCATCAGCGCAGCGAGGCGCGGCTACAGCGAGGCGATGAGCTTCTCGACGCGCTCGTCACGGGCCTTGAACGGGTCCTTGCACAGCACGGTGCGCTGCGCCTGGTCGTTCAGCTTCAGGTGCACCCAGTCCACCGTGAAGTCCCGGCGGCGCTCCTTGGCCCGGCGGATGAACTCGCCGCGCAGCCGGGCCCGGGTGGTCTGGGGCGGCTCGTCCACCGCGATGTCGATGGCCTCGTCGGTGCACACCCGCTCCACCAGGCCCCGGCGCTGCATCCGGTAGAACAGGCCCCGCTCCTGCGACACGTCGTGGTACTGCAGGTCCATCAGGGCGACCTTGGGATGGGTCAGCGGCACGCCGTGGCGGGCCTGGTAGCCCTCGATGAGGCGGTGCTTGATCACCCAGTCGCACTCGCGGTCGAGCGACAGCGGGTCCTTCTCCAGGCCGGTGAGGCAGTGCTCCCACATCATCAGGGCCTGCTCCTCGAGCGGGCTGAGGCCCCGCTGGGCCGAGTACTTCTGGGCCCTGGCCAGGTACTCGGCCTGGATGTCGATGGCGCTCACCTCGCGGCCGTTGGCCAGCCGCACCCGGCGCTTGCAGGTGGGGTCGTGGCTGATCTCCCGGATGGCCCGGATGGGGTTCTCGAGGGTCATGTCCCGCAGCACCACGGCCGGGTCCTCGAGCATCCGCAGCAGGATGCTGGTGGCCCCCACCTTGAGGAACGTGGCGTACTCGCTCATGTTGGAGTCGCCCACGATCACGTGCAGGCGCCGGAACCGCTCGGCGTCGGCGTGGGGCTCGTCGCGGGTGTTGATGATGGGCCGGCTGCGGGTGGTGGCGCTGCTCACGCCCTCCCAGATGTGCTCGGCCCGCTGGCTGATGCAGTACACGGCGCCCCGGGCCGTCTGCAGCACCTTGCCGGCGCCGGCGTACACCTGCCGCGAGACGAAGAACGGGATGAGCACCTCGGCGTAGTGGCCGAAGTCGTCGCGGCGGCTGGTGAGGTAGTTCTCGTGGCAGCCGTAGGAGTTGCCGGCCGAGTCGGTGTTGTTCTTGAACAGGTAGATGACCCCGCGGATGCCCTCCTCCCGGAGCCGCTGCTCGGCGCTGAGGAGCAGGTGCTCGAGGATGCGCTCCCCCGCCTTGTCGTGGACGACCAGGTCGTACACCGAGTCGCACTCGGGCGTGGCGTACTCGGGGTGGCTGCCCACGTCGAGGTACAGGCGGGCGCCGTTCTCGAGGAAGACGTTGCTGCTGCGGCCCCAGCTGACCACCCGGCGGAACAGGTAGCGCGCCACCTCGTCGGGGCTGAGCCGGCGCTGGCCGCGCAGGGTACAGGTGACGCCGTACTCGTTCTCCAAGCCGAAGATGCGCCGGTCCATCTGGGTTCTTCCTTCCGGCGAGCCGTGGAGCCCACGGTACCGTTCACTGCATGGGTGCGAGTCCCATGGTGCACCTGATGTCGGTCCACGACCCCTTCCACGCCCGCGTCATCGCCGCCCGCCTCGGCTCCGACGGCATCCTCACCGAGCTGCGGGGCGCCGTGGGCGGCCCCTACCCCGTGCAGGGCGAGGTGAGGATCTACGTGGACGAGGGGGACCTGCCGGTGGCCCGCCAGCTCCTGCTGGCCGACCAGGTGGAGGCCGCCTTCGACGAGGAGCCCGACGTCGCGCCCCACCGGGCGATCGTGCCCACCTGGATCGTCGTCGTGGCCGTGCTCCTGGTGACCGCCATGTGGCTCACCCGCGGGGTCTAGAGAGACCGTCGAGCAACGACCTCGCGCTTCCCGGCGAGGCGGGAACGCGTCGGCGACGAGGCCGGCGTGGCCCTTTGGTTCAGGCGGCAAGAACGTGCGCTCTGCGCCCGTTTCCGCCGCAGGAACGACGCCGGGCGGCCCCTCACCCCAGCAGCCCGGCCAGCTCGCCGTCCACCACTCGGCGGAAGGCCCTGCGCTCCCGGGGACGTTCGAGGACGGCCACCTCGAGGTCCTCGGCGTGCAGGGCGCGCTCGGGCCCGCTCAGGGCAGCCACCGCCGCTCGCAGGGCGTCGCCCAGCGCCCAGCCGTCGGCCCACGTCGCCTGCATGCGGTCGTGGATGGCGTCGGCGTCGCCCCCGAGCACGGCGAAGCGGTCCTGGTCGTAGATCGTGCCGCTGTAGTCGATGTGGTAGAGCTGGTGCTCGCCGGAGCCGACGGCCGGCCCCACCTCGGCCACCAGGATCTCCACCTCCATCGGCTTGATCTCCCGGGTGAAGACCTGCCCCAGGAACTGGGCGTACACGTTGGCCAGCGACCGGGCGTCGACGTCCTCCCGGCTGTAGTCGAAGCCCTTCACGTCGGCGTGGCGCACGCCGGCCACCCGCAACTGGTCGAACTCGTTGAACTTGCCCACCCCGGCGAAGGCGATGCGGTCGTAGATCTCGCTGATCTTGTGCAGCGTGCGCGACGGGTTCTCGGCAGCGAGCAGGACGCCGTCGGCGTACACCAGGCCGACCAGGGAACGTCCCCGGGCGATGCCCTTGCGGGCGTAGTCGGCCTTGTCCTTCATCATCTGCTCGGGCGAGACGTAGAAGGGCATGCTCATGGCCGCATCCCCCGCTGGGCCCGGCGCTGCAGCAACGCCCCGAAGCGCTCCGCCACCTCCGGCTCCGGCACCCGGTCGAACCCGGTCTCGGTGATGGTGGCGATCACCGGGTAGATGCCCCGCACGGGATCGGGGCCACCGGTGGCGGTGTCCTCCTCGGCCGCCTCGTAGAGGCTCTGGATGGCCAGCTCGACGGCGGCGTCACCGTCCATGTCCTCCCGCCAGCCCAACTTCACGGTGGTGCGGGCGTCCCTGCCGCCCGACCCGTCGGCGTGGTAGTCGCTCTCCTCGTAGCGCCCGCCGGTCACGTCGTAGGTGAAGATCCGGCCCTGGCGCCGGCGCAGGTCGTAGCCGGCGAAGATGGGCACGACCACCAGGCCCTGCATGGCGAGGGGCATGTTGGCCCGGATCATGGCCGCCAGCTGGTTGGCCTTGCCTTCCAGGCTGAGCGCCCCGCCCTCCACCTTCTCGTAGTGCTCGAGCTGGAGCTGGAACAGCTTCACCATCTCCATGGCCGGCCCGGCGGCGCCGGCGATGGCCACCCCCGAGTGGCGGTCGGCCGGATACACCTTCTCCATGTTGCGGTGGGCGATGGTCGACCCCGCCGTGGCCCGCCGGTCGCCCGCCATCACCACGCCGTCGGCGTAGCGGAGGGCCACGATCGTGGTGCCGTGGGTGATGGCGGTCGGGTCGACCTCGAAGCGCCCGGAGTCGCCGCGCAGGCGGCGCAGCAGGCCGGCGAAGCTGGGCCCGGGATCGTCCGTGGGCGGGAACAGGGGGAGGCTCATCGTCCGCCGGAGGCTAG
>JALYMX010000325.1 GCA_030773495.1 Actinomycetota bacterium
GGCCTCGGCCATCGAGCGGGTGGCCGGGCGGGTGGAGGGCGCCGGCGCCCAGGGGCCCGAGGCGGCCGAGCGCCTGCGTACCGTCGCCTCGCAGGTACGGGCGGGCGGCGGGTCCGACGACGCCTCGGTGCTGGTGGGCGACGTCGACCAGTGGCGGGCCGACGGGCGGCTGACGCCGGCGGCCGCTGCCGAGGTCATCGCCGTGCTCGACCGCGTCCCGGGCGTCGACGCCACGGCGCTGACCACGACCACGACCACCCCGACGACGACCACGACGACGGCCACGACGACGACGGCCCGCGCCGAGGATGAGGAGAAGGACGAGGAGGGCGACGACGACGGGGACGAGGAGAAGGGCAAGCGCGGCAGGGGCAAGGGGCGCGGCTGAGCCGGGGCGAGGGTGAGGCCGGGCGGCGCATCGGCCCCGTGGAGGCGCTGGAGCGGATCGCCGAGCTGCTCGAGCGGATGCGCGAGCCGACGTACCGCGTCCGGGCCTTCCGGCAGGCGGCGGCGGCCGTGCGGGGCCTGGCTCCCGGCGAGCTCGAACGGCGGGCGGCGGCCGGCGGGCTGCGGGCGCTCCCGGGGATCGGCGAGAAGACCGAGCGCGTCGTGCTCCAGGCCCTGGCCGGGGAGTACCCCTCGTACCTGTCCCGGCTGGAGGGCGACCTGCCGCAGCCGGCGGGCGGGCCGGCGGCCGAGCTGCGGGCGCTGCTGCGCGGCGACTGCCACACCCACTCCGACTGGTCCGACGGCGGCAGCCCCATCGAGGAGATGGCCCGGGCGGCGCGTGACCTCGGCCACGAGTACGTCGTCCTGACCGACCACTCGCCTCGGCTCACGGTGGCCAACGGGCTGTCGGCCGAGCGGCTCCGCCGCCAGCTCGACGCGGTGGCCGAGGTGAACGAGCGGCTGGCGCCGTTCCGCGTCCTCACCGGGATCGAGGTCGACATCCTCGAGGACGGCAGCCTCGACCAGGACCCGGAGTTGCTGGCCCGCCTCGACGTCGTCGTGGGCAGCGTCCACTCGAAGCTGCGCATGGACGCCGAGGCCATGACCCGGCGGATGACCACCGCGCTGGCCGATCCCAACCTCGACATCCTGGGCCACTGCACCGGCCGAATCGTGGTCGGTCGCGGACGGCCCGAGTCGACGTTCGCCGCCGAGGCCGTCTTCGCCGTCGCCGCCGAGCACGACAAGGCGGTCGAGGTGAACTGCCGGCCCGAGCGGCTCGACCCCCCGAAGCGCCTGCTCCGCCTGGCCGTGGCGGCCGGGTGCCGCCTAGCCATCGACACCGACGCCCACGCGCCAGGCCAGTTGCACTGGCAGCCGTACGGCTGCGAGCGGGCCGTCGCCTGCGGCGTGGAGCCGTCCATGGTCGTCAACACCGGCACGGCGGACGAGCTCGTGGCGTGGGCGTCCGGCCACGGCTGACCGGGGCCGACGCGGCGGGCGCGCCGGTGAGACCGCGTGCCCCCGTGGGTACAGTCGTTCCCGATGGATGCTTCGCAGATCGGTCGCTTCCTCGTGGTGGCCGCGGTGATCCTGGCGGTGGCCGGCGCCGTGCTCCTCGCCGCCTCCGCCCTGGGCCTCGGCCGCCTCCCCGGCGACTTCTCGTTCGGCAAGGGGAACGTGCGCGTCTACTTCCCGCTGGCCACGAGCATCGTCGTGTCGGTGGTCGCCACGGTGGTGCTCAACCTCATCCTGCGCAGGTGAACGGGGCGGCGCAGCGCTTCTCCGAGCTGGTCGGCCTGCCCGACGCCGACGTCCCCCTCGACGAAGCGGCGCTGCTCGTCGCCGCCCACGCGTATCCGGACCTCGACGTGCCCGCCGAGCTGGCCCGGCTCGACCTCCTGGCCAGCACCTGCGCGGTGCCCACCCTCGACGGCCTGTGCCGCCACCTGTTCGACGAGCTCGGCTTCTCCGGCAACACCCGCCGGTACGGCGATCCGCGGAACTCGTTCCTGAACGAGGTGGTGAGCCGGCGCGTCGGCATCCCGATCTCGCTGTCCGTGCTCACCATCGAGGTGGGCCGGCGCGTCGGCGTCCCCCTGGTCGGCGTCGGCCTGCCCGGGCACTTCCTGGTGCGCAGCGCCGACGACCCGAGCGCGCTGCTCGACCCGTTCAACGCCGGGCGCCGGCTGGGGCTCGAGGACTGCGCCGAGCTGTTCCGCGCCGTCCACGGCGCCGGCGCGCCCTTCGACCCCGACCTGCTCGCACCCGTGGGCCCCCGGGCCATCCTGGTCCGGATGCTGGCCAACCTGCGCCAGGTGTACGGGGCCACCGGCGACGCCCGGGGCTTGGGCGAGGTGCTGCGCCTGCGGGTGGCCATCCCGGCGTCGAGCGTTCCCGACCGGGCCGACCTGGCCCGGGCCCTGGCCTCGCTCGGGCGCTACCCGGAGGCGGCCACCATCCTCGACGAGCTGAGCGAGGCACTGCCGGCGCCGGCGTCGGGCCGAGCGCGCAACGAGGCCCTCGCCCTGCGCGCCCGCCTCAACTAGCCGCCGGCAGCCCACTCGCCCCGCCTCCCGAGTACATGGCGGGCCGAAACCGCCCGCTATGTACTCGGGTTCGAGGTCACCCCCGCCCAGTAGCGGTCCTTGAGCAGCCGCTTGTAGAGCTTTCCGGTCGGGTGCCGGGGCAGCTCGGCCTCGAAGTCCACCGAGCGGGGGCACTTGTAGGCGGCCAGGCGCTCGCGGCACCAGGCGATCAGCTCCGCCTCGAGCTCGGGGCCGGCGTCGGCGGGGTCGAGGGGCTGGACCACGGCCTTCACCTGCTCGCCGAGGTCCTCGTCGGGCACGCCGAACACGGCGACGTCGAGCACCTTGGGGTGGGTGACGAGCACGTCCTCCGCCTCCTGCGGGTAGACGTTCACGCCGCCCGAGATGATGGTGTACGCCTTGCGGTCCGTGAGGTAGAGGTACCCGTCCTCGTCGAGGTAGCCCACGTCGCCCAGCGTCGACCACCCGAGCCGGTTGTGGGCGGAACGGGTCTTCTCCGGGTCGTTGTGGTACTCGAACTCCGGGCCGCCCTC
This sequence comes from Actinomycetota bacterium, assembly GCA_030773495.1. Taxonomy (GTDB): domain Bacteria; phylum Actinomycetota; class Acidimicrobiia; order Acidimicrobiales; genus JALYMX01. The sequence goes on from JALYMX010000325.1 coordinate 3,032, forward strand.
GAAGTACACGATGCCGGTGCGCCCCGGGGGCAGCTCGTTGCCGTCGTCGTCGAGCACGTGGAGCGGCCCGCCGAGGGTGCGTCCCACCGTCCCCGGTCGGGCCAGCCACTCCTCGGAGTCGCAGGCGACGAAGCCGTTGCCCTCGGTGCCCGCGTAGTACTCGTGGATCACCGGCCCCCACCACTCGATCATCTGCCGCTTGACCTCCGCAGGGCACGGCGCGGCGCCGTGGATGCAGTACCGGAGGCTGGAGACGTCGAAGCGGCGCCGCTCCTGCTCGGGCAGCTTGAGCATCCGCACGAACATCGTGGGCACCACGAGGGTGTGGGTCACCCGGTAGCGCTCGACGACGGCGAGGAGCTCCCGGGCGTCGAAGTGCTCCATGACCACGACGGTGCCGCCGGCGCGGTGGACGGCCATGCTGAACCACAGCGGCGCCGCGTGGTACAGCGGGGCGGGGGAGAGGAACACCATGTCGGGCCCGTAGCCGTAGAGCATCTGACCGAGGGTGAGCACCGAGTCACACTTCGGGGTGCCGACGGGGACGCCGGGCAGGGCCTTGCGCACACCGCGCGGCCGCCCGGTGGTGCCCGACGAGTACAGCATGCTGCGCCCTTCCATGGGCTCGGGCAGAGGGTCCGGTGGTTGGCGTCCGACCGTCTCCTCGTAGGACTCGAAGCCGTCGACGACGCCGCCGACCATCAAGCGGGTGTGCACGCCCGGGAGGCCGTCGGCCAGCTGGGCGGCCACCTCGCGGCGGTCGTAGGACGTCACCAGGGCCTGCGCCCCGCAGTCCTCGAGGATGTAGGCCACCTCGCCGGAGGTGAGCCGGGAGCTGACCGGCGTGAAGTACAGCCCCGAGCGCTGCGGCGCCCACGCCGCCTGGAGGTAGGCGGCGTTGTTCTCCATCCACAGCGCCATGGTGTCGCCGGTGCGCAGCCCGCGGTCGTGGAGCAGGCGGGCCAGCCGGTTGGCGCCGGCGTCGAGCTGGCCGTAGGTGACCGTCTCGCCGGTGCCCGCCATGATGCAGGCGGGCTTGTCGGGGTCGGTGGCGGCGTGGGCTCCCGGGTCCATGGCAGGAGGCTACGCGGCACCCGCGGCGCGGTCGATGCCCGAGAGCAGGTCGAGCAGCTCGGCCCGGGAGGGCCCGAGCGGCGGAGGGGGCGGGCGGCGGTCGCGCTCCTGCCAGGCAGCGAGGACCCGGGCCACCACCTCGGCGTCGCGCATCATGGCGTGGGGGGGCGCCAGCAGGTTGAAGGTGCGGATGAACGCCCGGTACACCGTGGGGTCGGTGCCGGCGGCGGGGAGCAGCCCGTGGCGCATCAGGGACCCGACGCCCACGCCGGCGCTCTCGTCCTCCTCGTCGGCCGGCAGCCGGTCGTGGTCGTCCTGGGCCAGGGCCGCCCGGTACCAGGGCTCGAGCTCCCGCCTGGTGGCGGCGTCGAAGGCGATGGCGGCGGCGACGGGGTCGTCGCCCACCTCGGCCAGGGTGTCGCCCAGCAGCTCGGCGTGGACGAGGGCCAGCGAGCAGCCCCTCCCGTACACCGGGTTCGTGCACACCGAGCTGTCGCCCACGGCGTACACGCCCGTGGCCACGGGCCGGCCGCCGACCACGAAGCGCCGCAGGCGGTTCACCAGCCCGCCCATCACCTCCACGTCGCTGATGGGCTCCGTCCGGGCCGGGTCGATCCAGTCGCGCACGGCGGGGAGGGCGGCGCCGACGGCGGTGAACGGCGCGGGGCGCAGGACGCGGCGCATCTCGGCGTCGTCGGCGTGGACCCCGAAGGTGATCGACAGCGTGGCGTTGTCGCCGGGGAACACTGCGTACTTGAGGTAGCCGAGGTCGCCCACGATGAGGCCGTGGTCGCCGTGGGCGTCGGGGTCGAGGACCCGGTAGAACCGGGAGGAGTACACGATGCCGGTGTCCTCCTCCGACTCGGGGACGGGACCGGCGCCGATGGCGGCCAGCCACGCCGGCAGCGGCGAGCGCCGGCCCGAGGCGTCGACCACCACGTCGGCCGGCAGGGCGTCGCCGTCGTCCCGCTGCACCCCGACCACGTGGGGCGCGCCGGCGCCAGCGGCGGCCAGGAGGCCGGTGACGGTCCCCTGCGCCAGCGTCACACCGGGCGTGGCCAGCGCCCGCCGGCGCAGGACCCAGTCGAAGGTGGTGCGCCGGCAGGCCAGAGCCACCAGGTCCTCGTCGCCGGGGCGGGGCTCGAGCGGGTGGAGGGCGGGCGGCGGGTGGCGGGGGAAGTGGACCTCCCGGGCGCCGGCGGCCAGCAGGTCGGCGAGGACGTCGGGGGCGCGGTCGCGCAGCAGGTTGCGCAGGCGGGCGAGGAAGGCGTGGGAGTGACGGGTCTGGGGGGCACCCCGGCGCCGCCACAGCTGGAAGGCGGCCTCGGGCGAGTCCGGCATGGCGAGGGGGTCGCGCTCCACGACGGTGACGCGGTGGCCGCGGCGGGACAGGGCCAGCGCCGCGCCGAGGCCTCCCGCGCCGGCGCCCACCACCACCACCTCGGACATGGTGGCAACGTAGATCGTGCGCGTGGCCTATCTGGACGCACCCGCCACCCACGACCTGCGCCGGCGGGTGCTGCGCGCCCACCTGCCCGGCAGCGCCGTCGAGAACCCCGAGGACGACCTGGCGAGCACGACCCACGTCGGCGTGGTGGACGACCGCGGCATCGTCGTCGGTGTGGCCACGGTGTTCCCGCAGCCCACGCCGCATCGCCCCGGGGCCCGCGCCCTGCGCCTCCGCGGCATGGCGGTGGACGACCCGGTACGGGGTCGCGGCGTGGGTCGCCTCCTCCTCGACGCCGTGGTGGAGCTGGCCCGCCGGCACGGCTACGAGGTGGTGTGGGCCAACGGGCGCGACACCGCCCTCGAGTTCTACCGGCGGCACGGCTGGGAGGTGGTGGGCGAGGGGTTCGAGACGATGGCGCTGCCCCACCACGTGGTGCTGCTCGACCTGGTCAGATCCGGCTGAACGAGCGCACGGTCGAGCGAGGCCCGTAGCGCGGGGCGCGCACGCCTCCCGCCACCAGCAGGCGGGTCACCCGCCCCCGGTGGCCCCGGTAGGGTTCGAGGAGCTCGAGCATCCGGTCGTCGCCGGCCCTGGGCTCGCCGGCCAGCGCCCACGCCACCTGGTTGGGCAGGTGGTAGTCACCGACGCACACCGCGTCGGCGTCGCCCAAGGCGACGAGGCCGACCTTGGCCGCCGACCACGGCCCCACGCCGGGCAGCGCCCGCA
>JALYMX010000326.1 GCA_030773495.1 Actinomycetota bacterium
GCGCTGGCCCGCGCCGTGCTCGCCGCATGAGGCACCCACCGCCCGGTCGCGCCCGCCGGTGACGGGCCTCTCCATCACGCCCGTGGCCGGGCTGCCCGAGGTGCGCCCGGGCGACGTCCTCGCCGACCTCATCGCCGGGGCGGTGGCCCTGCGCCACGGCGACGTGGTCGTCGTCACCTCCAAGGTCGTCTCCAAGGCGGAGGGCCGCCTGGTCCCCGTGGACCCCGCCCACGCGGCAGCGGCGGAGGCCGCCGTGGCCGCCGAGTCGGTGCGCGTGCTGCGGCGCCGGGGCGAGCTGGTGGTGAGCGAGACGCGCCACGGCTTCGTGTGCGCCAACGCCGGCGTGGACCTGTCGAACGTGGAACCGGGCCTCGCCGTGCTCCTCCCCCTCGACCCCGACCGGTCGGCCCGGCGCATCCGCGACGGGCTGCTGGCCGGCGCCGGCGTGCGGGTGGGCGTGGTGGTGTCCGACAGCTTCGGGCGGCCGTGGCGGCGGGGGCTGACCGACGTGGCCATCGGCACCGCCGGTGTGGCCGCCGTCGTCGACCTCCGCGGCGGAACCGACGAGCGGGGCCGGGCGCTGCGGGCCACCGAGGTGTGCGTGGCCGACGAGCTGGCCGGCGCCGCCGAGCTGGTGATGGGCAAAGCGTCGGGGATCCCGGTGGCGGTGGTGCGGGGCGTGGACCCGTCGTGGTTGCGGGAGTCGTCGGTGCGCGGGGAGGTGGTGCGCAGCCCGGCCGAGGACCTGTTCCGGTGAGCGCCGCCTAGCCGGCGGCCTCGGCGCGCGTGCGGAACCACTCCAGCGTGGCCTCGCACCCCGCCCGCAGGGTGGTCCACGGCCGCCACCCGAGGTGGATGCCGGCGCGGGACGCGTCGAGGGCGGAACGGGCCAGCTCGCCGGGGCGGGCCGGAGCGTAGGCGGCGGGGCGGGTGACGCCGGCCGCCGCCGCCAGGGTGGCGTACAGCTCGTTGACCGAGGTCTCGGTGCCGGTGCCGATGTTCAGCACCAGCCCGCCGCCGCGGTCGGCGCCCCGCACGAAGGCGTCGACCACGTCGTCCACGTACACGAAGTCGCGGGTCTGCTCGCCGTCGCCGAAGATCGTGCACGCGTCGCCGGCGAGCAGGCGGCCGGCGAAGATGGCCACCACGCCGGCCTCGCCGTGCGGGTCCTGGCGGGGGCCGTACACGTTGGCCAGGGCCAGGGCGGTGAACTCCAGCTCGTGGAGCTCGCGGTAGGCGACCATGTAGTCGCCTCCCGCCTTCTTGGCCACCCCGTAGGGCGATACCGGCCGTTGCGGGTGGGACTCCTTCACGGGCAGGTCGGCCGGGTCGACGTCGCCATAGATCGTGCCCCCGCTGGAGGCGAAGACCACCTTGCGGGTCCCCGCCCGGCGGGCCCCCTCGAGCACGTTGATGGTGCCGAGCACGTTGACCTCGGCGTCGAAGGCGGGCCGGGCCACCGAGACCCGCACGTCGGCCTGGGCGGCCAGGTGGAACACCACCTCGGGCCGGCGGCGCTCCACGAGCTCGACGAGCTTCTCCGAGCGCACGTCGAGGCGGTGGAAGGTGAAGTCGTGCCCCCCGGCCTGCCCGGCGCGGGCCTCCGCCAGGTTGGCGAGCGAGCCGGTGGACAGGTCGTCGACGGCGTCCACGGCGTGGCCCTCGGCCAGCAGCCGGTCGACGAGGGTGGAGCCGATGAAGCCGGCGCCGCCGGTGACGAGCGCCCTCACGCCGGCACCCGCGCCCCGTCGAGGCGGGCCCCGGGCTCCACCTTGGCGCCGGCCGCCACCACTGACAGCCCGCTTACCTCGGCGTGCTCGCCCACCACCGCCCCGGGCCCCACGATGGACCGCTCCACGCTGGCCCCCGCCCGCAGGACGGCGCCGGGAAGCAGCACCGAGTCGGCCACGCTGGCCCGCTCCACCCGGCAGCCGGCGCCGACCACCGAGCGCACCACCGACGAGCCCCGGCCGACGAAGGCGGCGTCGCCGACCAGCGATCCGGCGGTCAGCGGGGCCTGGACGACGGGCCCACCCAGGACCCAGCCGTCGTCGACGGCCGGGCGGGCCCCGGGCGCCGGCACGGTCGACCGCGCGCCGCTGAGCAGGTCGAGGTTGGCCTGCAGGTACAGCGCCGGCGTTCCGGTGTCGGTCCAGTAGGCGTCCGACGCCAGGCCGTAGAGGGCGCCCTCGGCGGTGAGGGCCGGGAAGACCTCGGTCTCGACGTTGACCCGCCGGCCCTCCGGGATGCGGTCGAGCACGGCGGGCTCGAGCACGTAGATGCCGGCGTTGATCAGGTTGGTGGGGGCCTCCCCCGCCGACGGCTTCTCGATGAAGGCCTGCACGCGGCCGGTCTCGTCGACGGGCACCACGCCGAACGGCGAGGGGTCGGGGACTGGGGTCAGGCTGATCGTGCCCAGCCCGCCGCTGCGGCGGTGGAAGGCGATCAGGGCGGTCACGTCGGCGTCGGTGAGGACGTCGCCGTTGACCACGAGGAACGAGCCGGTGACCTCGGCGTGGGAGGCGGCGAAGCGGATGGCGCCGGCGGTGTCGAGGGCGACCGGCTCCACGGCGTAGCTGAGGGCCACGCCGGCGCAACGGTCGTCGGGGAAGGCGGCCAGGAAGGCGTCGGGCTGGTAGCCCATCGACAGCGTCACGGTGTCGATGCCGTGGGCGGCGAGATGGGCGAGGACGCGCTCGATCATGGCGACCTCGGCGACGGGGAGCATCTGCTTCGGCATCGACGAGGTGAGGGGGCGCAGGCGGGTGCCGAGGCCCCCCACAAGGACCAGCGCCTTCACGGTGACGAGGTCGGGACGGTGGTCCCGGGCTCCCCGGTCGGAGGTGGCGCCGTCGACGCGGGGGTCTCGGTCTCCCCGCTCGGAGGCGGCGTCGTCCCGTCGCCGCCGCCGGGCGCGGCGCTGGTCGGCGTGGTGGCGCCGGGGACGTCGGTGAGCTGGTCGAGCTCGCCGGCCGACGGCGGCGTCTTCGGCACCTCGGCGCCCTCCGGGGCGAAGGCGAACACCAGCAGGTCGCGGTCGCGCAGGCGGATGTTCCCCGGGTCGCCCCGGCGGTCGTCGCCGTTGAGGAACACCCGGACCGTCCCCTTCTTGTCGCCGCACTCGTCGCCGTTCTCGTAGGTCTTGCCGCCGGGGACCTTGATGCGGTCCTCCTCGAACGTGGCGCCCACGGCGCGGGCGAACACGTCCACGGTGGCCTTGCGACCGGAGGCGGCCCGAGTGAAGGGGTGGATGTGGATGACACCGTCGTTGTGGGTGTGGATGCCGAGCGGGTCGGCGTCGCTCTGGATAGCCGGGACGAAGGAGTCGCAGATGTAGATGCCGTAGGCGGCGTGCCAGTGGTCGCCCTGGAAGTCCTTCGACGGGGCGGGCGGGCGCGGGCGCTCCGACCTGATCGGGTTCGACGCCGCCTGCCGGTCGGAGCGGCTGCTGACGATGACGAACGAGCCGAGGAGGGACACCGCGGCCATGCTGAGGTACCAGCCCCAGGGGCGGGCGCCCCGGGCGGTGCGACCGCCGCCGGTGCTGGCGGCGCGAGCCACCTTCTTGTTGGTCGAGGCCTTTCCCATTGCGAGGAACCTACCCCGCCTTGGCGGCGACGAGTGCTCGCTGGGCGCAGGCCAGGACGGCGCGCGCGGCCAGGCCGGCGGCCACCAGGGGCACCAGCACGGCGCGGCCGCCGGCCGTCGAACGCCGGTAGAAGCGCAGGAGGGAGCGGTGGTGCTCGACGATCATGCGGTACGGCGCCAGGTCGCTCGACACCCCCTGCACGTGCACGACGCCGGCGGCCGGCTCGAAGGCCACCTTCCAGCCCGCCTGCCTGGCCCGCCAGCACAGGTCCACGTCCTCGGCGTACATGAAATAGGCCTCGTCGAAGCCCCCGAGCACCTGCCACGCCTCGCGGCGGGCGACGAAGCAGGCGCCCGACACCCAGTCGACGTGGGCGGCGCCGGAGTGGTCCCAGTCGAGCATGCGGTAGCGCCGGGTGAACCGGTTCCCCGGCGCCACCAGGCCGAGGAAGGCGTGGCCGAGCGCCACGCCGAGGTCCGGGAAGGTGCGGGGCGAGGGGTAGAGGGTGCCGTCGAGGTTCTCGACGCGGGGCCCGACGAGGGCCAGGCGGTCATCGCCCTCCAGGGCGGCGACCAGCGCCTTCACCGCCCCCGGCTCGAGCACCACGTCCGAGTTGCACACGAGCAGGTGGTCGCCCCGCGCCACCAGGGCGCCGCGGTTGGCCGCCCTTCCGTAGCCCAGGTTGGCGCTGGTGGCCACCAGGCGGGCCGCCGGGTCCGAGGCAGCCAGCGCTTCCCCCGAGCCGTCGCGAGAGTCGTTGTCCACCACCACCACGTCGTCGACGCCTTCGGCCCGCAGGCTGCGCACGCACTCGAGGAGGTGGTCCCGGGCGTTGTAGTTCACCACCACGGCGCCCACCGCCCCGGTCACGACCGGCCCTCGGGGGTGAAGCGGTAGCGCACCAGAGTGGCGAGGGCCCGCACCGAGTCACGGGCGCCGAACTTTGGGCCCTCCCCGGCCACGCGAGCACTGAACGAGATGGGCACCTCGTAGATGCGCACGCCCCGCCGCAGCAGCTTGGCCGCCACCTCGGGCTCGAAGTCGAAGCCGTCCGATTCGATGCTGATCCCGTCGAGCACCGAGCGGTCGAACAGCTTGTAGCAGGTCTCCACGTCCGACAGCGACGTGTTGTAGAGCACGTCGGCGACCAGGGAGATGAAGCGGTTGCCGAGGTGGGTCCAGTACGTGGTGGTGCCCCGGGCACCGAGGAACCGGCTGCCGTAGACGACCTGGGCCCGCCCGGCGAGCAGCGGCGCCAGCAGGGCGGCCCAGTCCGCCGGGTCGTACTCCAAGTCGGCGTCCTGCACGAGGACGGCATCGCCGCGGGCATGGGCCAGCGCGGTGCGGATGCCCGACTTCCCGCGGTTGACGTCGTGGCGCACGACCCGCACGGTCGAGTCCTCGACGGCGGCGAGGACGTCGGTGGTCCCGTCGGTGGAGCCGTCGTCCACGACCACGATCTCTGTGTCGAGGCCGGCGGGGAGGTCGACGCGGCGCATGCGGCGGAGGATCTCGCCCACCGTGCGGCGCTCGTTGTACACCGGCACCAGCACCGAGAGCCGGCAGTACCGGGGCGTGGCGGCGTCAGCCTCCACGGGCGAGGGCTTCCCTGAAGTAGGCGGCGGTGCGAACCAGGCCCGTGCGCAGGTCGATCTCGGGCTCCCAGCCCAGCGCCTTGCGGGCGAGGGAGATGTCGGGCTGGCGGCGGGTGGGGTCGTCCATGGGGAGCGGCTCGAACACGATCTGCGAGGCCGACCCGGTGACCTCGAGGGCGCAGCGGGCCAGCTCGAGCACGGTGAACTCGTCGGGGTTCCCGACGTTCACCGGGCCGACGTGGTCGGAGTCGAGCAGGGCGAGGACGCCGCGGACCTCGTCGTCCACGTAGCAGAAGCTGCGGGTCTGCGACCCGTCGCCGTAGACGGTGAGGGGCCGGCCCTGGAGGGCCTGGACCACGAAGTTCGACACCGCCCGGCCGTCGTCGGGCCGCATGCGCGGCCCGAAGGTGTTGAAGATGCGCACGATGCGCACGTCCACGCCGTGGAAGCGGTGGTATGCCATGGTCATGGCCTCGGCGAAGCGCTTGGCCTCGTCGTACACGCCCCGGGGCCCCACCGGGTTGACGTGGCCCCAGTAGTCCTCGGCCTGCGGGTGGACCTCGGGGTCGCCGTAGACCTCGCTGGTGGAGGCGAGGAGGAACCGGGCGCCCTTGTCCTTGGCCAGGCCGAGCAGGTGGTGGGTGCCGCGGCTGCCCACCTTCAGGATCTGGATGGGCATGCGGGCGAAGTCGGCCGGCGAGGCCGGGCTGGCGAAGTGCAGCACGGCGTCGACTGGGCCGGGGACGTGCACGAAGTCGCTCACGTTGTGGCGCTGGAAGGTGAACCGCTCGTGTCCGAACAGCTGGGAGAGGTTGTCCAGGCGCCCGGTGAGGAGGTTGTCGATGCCCACCACCTCGTCGCCGCGCTCGACGAGGCGGTCGCACAGGTGCGACCCGAGGAACCCGGCGGCGCCGGCGACGACGACCCTCACACCCGGCCCATGCCTTCGTAGGTGAACCCCTTGCGGCGGGCCATGGCCGGGTCGAGCAGGTTGCGGGCGTCGACGATGCGTGGCTCGGCCATCACGGCGCGCACCTTGTCGAGGTCGAGCCAGCGGAACTCGTCCCACTCGGTGAGCACGACGAGCACTGACGCCCCCTCGCAGGCGGCGTAGGGGTCGCCGACCCGGCACACGGTGGACAGGTCCCCGCTGGCCGCCGGGTCGTAAGCCCGGACGGTGGCGCCGCGGTCCTGGAGGCGGGCGATGACGGCCAGCGCCGGCGACTGGCGGATGTCGTCGGTGCGGGCCTTGAAGCTGAGTCCCCACGCCGCCACAGTTCGCCCCTCGACGCTGCCCCCGGCCAGCCGGGCCACCTTGGCCGCCACCCGCTCGTGCTGGTCCTCGTTGACGGCCACCGCGCCCCGCAGGAGGCTGAAGTCGTAGCCGGCGTCGGCGCCGATGCGGATGAGGGCGCGGCTGTCCTTCGGGAAGCACGAGCCTCCCCAGCCCGGCCCGGGCTTGAGGTACTCGAAGCCGATGCGCTTGTCGTAGCCCATCCCGAGGACCACCTCGCGCACGTCGGCGCCCACCGCCTCGCAGAGGGTGGCCAGGGCGTTGACGAACGACACCTTGGTGGCCAGGAAGGCGTTGGAGGCGTACTTGATGGTCTCCGCCGACGCCGGGTCGGTGACGATGAGCGGGGCGTCGAGGCCCGCGAACAGCGAGGCCACGCGGATGGCGGCAGCCTGGTCGTCGCTGCCGATGACGATGCGGTCGGGGTGGAGGCAGTCGTGCACCGCCGACCCCTCCCGGAGGAACTCCGGGTTGGACACCACGTACACGTCGTCTCGGCCCAACGCCTGCTCCACCACCCGCGTCGAGCCGACCGGGACGGTGGACTTGTTCACCACCACCGCCTCGCTGCGCAGGACGGGCGCGATCTCGCCGGACGCCGCCTGGATGTAGCTCATGTCGGCGGCGCCGTCCTCGCCCTGCGGGGTGGGCACGCACAGGAACACGAACTCGACGTCGGGCACGGCGGCGGCGGCGCCGACCACGAACGACAGCCGGCGGCCGTCGAGGCCCTCCCTGACCAGCTCCTCGAGGCCGGCCTCGAAGATGGGGATCTCCCCCCGCCGCAGCCGCTCGACCTTCTCCTCCACCACGTCGGCGCAGACCACCTCGTGGCCCAGGTGGGCGAGGTAGGCCCCGGTGGTGAGGCCCACGTACCCGGTGCCCACCACGGCGATCCTGCTCACGTCGCCATCAGCGTCTTCACCAGCCGCTCGAGCGGCTCGTGGTAGTCGGGCAGGAGCGGGATCCCCGACAGCCGCAGGGCGGCGTTGTCGAGCACCGACCACGCCGGGCGCGGGGCCGGACGGGGCGGGTCGAGGTCTCCGGTGGCCACCGGGAACACCCGGGCCGGGTCGAGGCCGGCGGCGGCCACGGCGTCGCGGGCCAGCCCGTACCACGACGTCACCCCCTGGTTGGTGACGTGGAAGGTGCCGGGGAGGCGGGAGACCACCAGGCGGGCGATCATCCCCGCCAGGTCGTCGGCGAAGGTGGGGCACCCGCGCTGGTCGTCCACCACCCGCAGCTCGTCACCCTCGGCGGCCGCGCCCAGGATGGTCTTCACGAAGTTGCGCCCGTGCCGGCCGCACAGCCACGACGTGCGCACGATGGTGGACCCCGGGTCGAGCTCGCGCTCGCCGCCCAGCTTCGAGCGCCCGTAGGCCGAGAGTGGTCCCGGCTCGTCCCACTCGGTGTAGGGCCGATCGGCGGTCCCCGGGAAGACGTAGTCGGTGGAGACGTAGCAGACCCGCGCGCCGACGAGGCGGGCGCCCTCGGCCACGTGGCGGGTGCCGAGGGCGTTGACCCGCAGGGCGACGTCGGGCTGGCGCTCGCAGGCGTCCACGTCGGTGTAGGCGGCGGTGTGCACGACGACGTCGGGGCGCAGGGCGGTGAGGCACTGCAGCACGCTGTCCCGGTCGCCCACGTCCAGGTCGGGGAGGTCGGGGGCGACCACCTCGTGGCCCGGGAAGGCGCCCACCAGCTCGCTCCCGAGCTGGCCGCGGCCGCCGGTGACGAGCACCCTCATCGGCGGTCCTTCAGCGGCTCCCACCACCACCGGTTGGCCCGGTACCACTCGACGGTGGCGGACAGCGCCTCGTCGAGGTGGCGGCCGGGCGCCCATCCCAGGGCGCGCACCCGGGTGGAGTCGACGGAGTAGCGCCGGTCGTGGCCCGGCCGGTCCGGCACGTAGCGCACGAGCGACTGGTCGGCGCCGAGGAGGGCGAGCAGGCGGTCGACGAGCTCCCGGTTGGCGACCTCGTTGCCGGCGCCGATGTTGTAGATCGAGCCCGGCTCCCCCCGGCGCAGCACCAGGTCGATGGCGGCGCAGTTGTCGTCCACGTAGCACCAGTCGCGCACGTTCATGCCGTCGCCGTACAGGGGGACGGGAAGGCCGTCGAGCAGGTTGGTGACGAACAGGGGGATGACCTTCTCCGGGTACTGCCATGGGCCGAAGTTGTTCGAGGAGCGGGTGACCACGACGGGGAGCCCGTAGGTGGCGAAGTACGACAGCGCGATCAGGTCCGACCCGGCCTTGGAGGCGCTGTACGGCGACCTCGGGGCCACCGCGTCCGACTCGAGCGACGAGCCCTGCTCCACCGACCCGTAGACCTCGTCGGTGGAGATGTGGACCACCCGGGACACGGCCAGCCGGCGGGCCACGTCGCACACCACGTTGGTGCCCTGGCAGTTGGTGTGCACGAACTCGTCGGGGCTGGCGATGGAGCGGTCGACGTGGCTCTCGGCGGCGAAGTGCAGCACGGCGTCAGTGCCCGCCATGGCCTGCTCGACGGCGTCGCGGTCGCACACGTCGCCCTTCACGAAGCGGAAGCGGGGGTGGCCGTCGAGGTCGGACACGGTGGCCAGGTTGCCGGCGTAGGTGAGGGCGTCGAGGACGGTGACGTGGTCGTCGGTGGTGCCCAGCACATGGCGTACGTAGTTCGAGCCGATGAACCCGGCGCCGCCGGTGACGAGCAGCTTCACGAGGGAACGAGGGTAGTCAGTGCCGGTTCAGTGGTCACCCGAGGTCGACCACGGAGTGGTCCCCGAGCACCAGGCGGGTGGCGCGAGGGCGCTGCGTGCCCCGTGTCACCTCCACGAACCGCCCGATGAGCGAGTCGACGATGCGGCCGGCGTCGGCGATGCGGCTGTGCTCGAGCAGCACCGAGTGCTCCACCTCCGAGCCGAGGACCTCGCAGTCGTGGTACACGGCGGTGAAGGGCCCGATGTAGGAGTCGACGATCCTGGTCCCCTCGCCGATGATGGCCGGCCCCCGCACGGTGGACCGTACGATCTCGGCGCCCGCCTGCACCACCACCCGCCCGTCGAGGCGGCTCTCGCCGTCCACCCGGCCGGCGATGCTGCGGTCGAGGGTCTCGAGGATGAGCCGGTTGGCCTCGAGCAGCGGGGTCAGCTTGCCGGTGTCGATCCACCAGCTGTCGAGGATCTGGGCCCGCACGCGGTGGCCGCGGTCGCGTAGCCACTGGATGGCGTCGGTGATCTCCAGCTCGCCGCGCGCCGAGGGCTCGATGGCCCGCACGGCGTCGTGGATGCGCCGATCGAACAGGTACACGCCGACGAGGGCGAGGTCCGAAGGGGGGTCGGCCGGCTTCTCGACCAGGCGCACCACCGAGCCGTCGGGGCCGAGCTCGGCCACGCCGAAGCGCTGGGGGTCGGGCACCTTGCACAGCAGGATCTGGGCGGCGGCGTCGCCCCGGTCGGCCTCGAAGTGCTCCACGAACTCCCGCACGCCCTGGCGCAGCAGGTTGTCGCCCAGGTACATGACGAAGTCCTCGTCGCCCAGGAAGTCGTGGGCGATGAGCACGCAGTGGGCCAGCCCGAGGGGCGCCTCCTGGCGCAGGTACGTGACTCGGAGGCCCCACCGCGAGCCGTCGCCCACCGCCGCCTTGATCTCCTCGCCGGTGTCGCCGATCACCACGCCCACGTCGACGATCCCGGCCTCGGCCATGTCCTCGAGCCCGTAGAACAGGATCGGCTTGTTGGCCACCGGCACCAGCTGCTTGGCACTGGTGTAGGTGATGGGCCGCAACCTCGTGCCGGCGCCGCCGGACAGGATCAGCCCGCGCACGCGGATCCGTGGCTACCGCTCAGCATGCCGGCTGGGCGGGCGCCGCCTTGGGCTGGGCGGGCGCGGAGGGGGCGCTGGACGGGGCGGCGGTGGTGGGCGCGGTGGTGG
>JALYMX010000327.1 GCA_030773495.1 Actinomycetota bacterium
CGCCGGGCCCGCCGCCGTGACCGTGAGCGCCACCGCGGCGGTGGCGGCCAGCGTGGCCCGCCCCAGCCGGCGCCCCCACTTCACGGTGCGCCCCCACTCGATCCCTTGTCCGGTCCCCCTGATGTCCATAACGGTGACGTCGTCGCAGGGCCGAGCGGGCGTTAAACAACACGGCGACAACCTTGGTCGTCGAGAGCCAGGGTCGTCGTCGACGACCAGCGGGAGGACGGCAGTCAGCGGTGTAACACGGATTGGTGTAACGTTTCCGCAGGCGAGGAGGAGGACAGCGCGTGGGAACGGACGTGGTGCTGGCGCACACGGGGACGGGTTCCTCGTGGACGTGGGGGGCGTGGGCGTGGCTGGTCGTGCCGTGGGTGGTGTACGGCCTGATCAGCCTGGCGCTGTTCGGCTTCGGCCGCGTCGACGACCCCAACCCCGTGAAGCTGTTCTTCCGCTCCATCTCCGACAGCCTCCAGCGGGCGACGGGGTTCGCCGGGTGGGCAATGGCCGGGGTGTTGAGCGGGCTCCTTTCGCTGCTCGTCGCCGTCATCGGCTTCTACTGGGACGTGGCCTGGCACATCGACCAGGGCCGCGACACCGAGCTGTTCACCCCCGCCCACACCATGATCCTGGTGGGGCTCGGGGGGCTCGTGTACTCGGCGCTGCTGACGATCCTGTTCGCCACTCTCGACGAGGCGCCCGTGGGCGTGCGCGCCGGCCCGCTGCGCATACCGCGGTCGTCGCTTGTCCTGCTCGCCCTGGGCGTCGGCGGCGTCACCGCCTTCCCGCTCGACAACCTGTGGCACGAGGCCTACGGTCTCGACGTCACCCTGTGGAGCCCGACCCACCTCCAGTTGGTGGCCGGCGGTGCGTTGTCCACCATCGCTCTGTGGCTCATGTGCGCCGAGGCCCTGCCCTTCGCCCGGCCCACGCTGCTCGGCAGGAGCATCCACGTGCTCACCGCCGGGACGGTGCTCGTGGGGCTGACCACCTTCGAGGGCGAGTTCGACTTCGGGGTCCCGCAGTTCCAGGTCCTGTACCTCCCCGTGCTCGTGGCCCTCGCCGCCGCCTTCACCCTCGTCGCCACGCGAGCCGCCCTCGGGCCATGGGGGGCGGTGAAGGTGGTGGCGGTGTACCTGGCCCTGCGCGGGGTGATCGCCTTCACCGTCGGGGTCGGCTTCGGCCGCACCGTGCCCCGCTTCCCGCTCTACCTGGCGTCGGCCCTGCTGGTCGAGGCGGTGGCGTGGACGGTGGGGACGCGCCGGCGGTTCCGCTTCGCGCTGGTGGCCGGCGCCGTGGTCGGTACGGTCGGGCTGGCCGGCGAGCTGGCGTGGGTGGAGGTGTCGGGCTGGGGCGAGTCGTCACCGGCGCTGCTGGCCAAGGTGGCCGTCCTCGGGCCGCTGGCCGCCGTCGGCGCCGCCTTGCTCGGCGCCGGCCTGGCCCGAGCCTTCACGGCCGGCGAGGAGCGGGTGCCGCTGGCTGCGCTGGTGGCGGCCGGCGTGGTCGTGATCGCCGTGGTGGCCTACCCGCTCCCACGGCGGGTCGGGACGGTGGATGCCGTCATCCGGCTCGAGCCGGCGGGGGAGCAGGCCGTGGTGGAGGTGCGGCTCGAGCCGCCTGACGCCGCCCGCCGGGCGACGGCGTTCGTGGTGACGTCGTGGCAGGGCGGCGGCCGCCAGTCCGAGCCGCTCGACGAGGTGGCGCCCGGGCTCTACCGCACGTCGGGCAGCGTGCCGATCGCCGGGCGGTGGAAGTCGATGGTGACCCTCCAGCGCGGCGACCAGGTGATGGCGGCGCCCGTGTACCTGCCCGCCGACCCCGAGATCGGGGCATCGGCCGTGCCCGCCGTGCCCGAGCGTCGGGAGCGGTTCGTGCGCAACACCACGGTGCTGCTCCGGGAGGCGCACGACGGCCCGTCGTGGCCGGCCCTCGTGGCGTACTCCGGGCTGGGCGGCGTGGTCGCTCTGTGGGTGGCCCTCATGGCGGTCACCGCTCGCCGGGCGCCATTCGGCCGTCCCGAGTCGCCCGACGAGGAGCCGGCGGCGCGCTGGCAGCCCCGGACGCTGGTGGCCACCGGCAGCTCCTCGTCGGGGTAGCGGCGCAGGCGCGAGGCGCGCGCTTTCGTGCCGAACGGGTAGAAGACCGCTGTGACGGAGTCCGAGACGTTCATCGCCGCCAGCCCGGAGTGCGTGTTCGAGGTGTTGCTCGACGCCGGCACCTACCCGGACTGGGTGGTCGGGTGCCAGGAGATACGCGCCTGCGACCCGTCGTGGCCGCGACCCGGTGCCCGCTTCCACCATCGTGTCGGGATCGGTCCCCTCGCCGTCGAGGACAGCACGGCGATCGTCGCCGTCGACGCTCCCCGCCGCCTCGTCCTCGAGGCGCGGGCGGGACCCGTGGGGACGGCCGAGGTCGTCTTCGAGGTCACACCGGAGGGCGAGGGGAGCCGGGTGGCCATCGGTGAGGAGCCGGTCGCCGGCCCGGCTGCCGCGCTGAAGAACTTAGTGCAGGACGGCCTTCTAGACTTCCGCAATGCGGAGACGCTCGACCGCCTGCGCCAGCACGTGGAGCAGCGGAAGGCCCGCCGCACCCCCGCGTAACCGGGCCTGGATCCGGGGCCACCGCGTCGTGGTGCCCCGGCCAGGCGCCGGCGTGCCTGGCCGCCTTCATCGCCTTCCCCGCGGTGACGTAGCTGCGTGCCTTCCGTAGCATCGGTTGCACCATGTCCCGCCCCTCCTCGTGCCTGTGGTCGGTGGCGCTCAGCGCCGCCGT
>JALYMX010000328.1 GCA_030773495.1 Actinomycetota bacterium
GCGCCGGGGGCCGCCGCCGGGCACCACGGCGGGGCCGAGGAGGGGTCGCCCGTCACGCCCGAACAGGAGGCGACGGCGGCCACGCTGCTCACCGAGACCAGGCAGGCGCTGGCCCGGTACGCCGACGTCGAGGCGGCGGTGGCCGATGGGTACCGCCCCATCACCCCGCCTGACGATGTGCTGGTGCACTACGGCAAGGTGCCCTACCTGCTCGACGGGCGCACCCTCGACCCCGCCCGCGTCGAGTCCCTCGTGTACGCCCGCACCGGTGCCGGGACGACGCTGCTCGGCGGGATGTACATGATGCCGCCCGGCGAGCCCGGGCCCCAGGTCGGCGGGAGCCTCACCCGATGGCACGCCCACGACGACCTGTGCATCGACATGGCCAAGGTGATGGTGGTGCGCCGCAACGGCGACGGGACCTGCCCGGCCGGGTCGTCGGTGACGCTCACGCCCGAGATGCTGCACGTGTGGGTGGTCGACTACGCGGGCGGCCCCTTCGGGGAGCTCGACGCTGCCCACGTCCGGCAGGCGATCCTCGCCCTCTCGACCACGCCAGGGTAGGCACCGCCGCGCTCCCCGGCTATCGTCACCCTCAGTTAGCTGCGCGGTTGTGTGCGCCGCTGAGAGGAGCAACGCGAATGAAGGTTGGCCGCCGCCTGCTGGCTGTCGCCGCCGCCGTGCTGACGCTCGCCGCGTGCAACACCGACCCCGGGGGGGACGAGGCGGCGGGCACGAGCTCCACGACGGCGGCGCCGACGCGGGGAGGCACGCTGGTGGTCGCCATCGACAGCGACCCGGGCGGCCTCAACCCGGCGACCACGACGAGTGGGGCCACGCACACGGCGTCGGAGCTGATGTACAACGGCCTGGTCGAGCTCGACCGGAACGGCGAGCCCACGCCCGAGCTGGCCGAGAGCTGGGCGGTGGAGGAGGACGGCGCCGTGTACCGGTTCCGCCTGCGCGACGGCGTGAAGTGGCACGACGGGAGGCCTTTCACCTCCGGCGACGTCAAGTTCTCGTTCGAGAAGGTGCTCCTGCAGTTCCACTCGCGCACGAAGGCGTCGGTCGGCTCGGCGCTGGCGTCCATCGAGACCCCCGACGACCTCACGGCCGTGTTCCGCTTCAAGGGCCCGTACGCGCCATTCCTGCAACAGCTCGACGTGACGGAGGCGCCCATGGTGGCCCGCCACGTGTACGAGGGGACCGACGTGCTCACCAACCCGGCGAACCAGGCGCCAGTGGGGACGGGCCCCTTCAAGATCGTCAGCTACACCAAGGGCAGCGAAGTGCGCATGGTGCGCAACCCCGACTACTTCAAGAGGGACCTCCCGTACCTCGACGGCGTCGTCATGCGCGTCGTGGCCGACCCGGCCAGCCAGGTCAGCGCGCTGGAGGCCGGCGAGGTGGGGTGGCTGTTCGACGTGCCCGGCCCCGAGCTGGACCGGCTGACGTCGGCCGGCGGCTTCGGAACCCTGGAGACGGCGATCAACCCCGGGGGCGCCAACTGCATCATGACGGTGGCCTACAACCTCGACCGCCCCGTCTTCAAGGACGTGAGGGTCAGGAAGGCGGTCGCCCACTCCCTCGACCGGGAGCAGTTCCTCGAGCGCGTCGCCTTCGGCGAGGGCAAGGTGGCGGAGGCGCCCATCTCCAGCGGGATCCCGTTCGCCCACGCCGACGACCTCGACGGCGTGCCGACGTTCGACCGTGCGGCGGCTGCCCGCCTGCTCGACGAGGCGGGCTGGAAGCGGGAAGGGACGGGTGTGCGCACCGCCCAGGGCGTCGACGGCGTCGCCGACGGGACGCGACTCGCCTTCGACTTCCTCTTCTTCCCCACGTTCCGCCAGTACGGGGAGCTGTTCAGGGCGCAGCTGGCCGAGGTCGGCGCCGACGTGACGCTCCGTCCCTTCGAGCCGCCGGTGTTCGCCGACACCGTGTTCACCAAGCGCGACTTCGACTCCGCCATCATCAGCTACTGCAACGGCCCTGACCCCGAGATCGGCGTGCGGCGGATGTTCGTGTCGTCGAGCATCGGCCCCGTCCCGTTCTCCAACGCCGCCGCCTACCGCAACCCGGAGATCGACCGGCTGTTCGACGAGGCGCAGTCGACGGTGGGCCGCGACGACAGGTCCGACGTGTACCGGAGGATCCAGGAGATCGCGGTGAGGGACCTCCCCTACTTCTGGGTGGTCGAGACGACCTCGACGAGGGTGTTCAGCGACAAGTGCCAGGGTTTCGGCCCGTCAGGGCACTTCGCCGAGTCCGCCTTCTGTCGCACCTGACGGTCCCTCCCCGGGCGGAGCTCCTTCGGACGCCGACGTGACCCGGCGCTACCTGATCCGGCGGCTCCTCCAGGTGGTGCCGACCTGCGCGGCCATCCTCCTCGTCGGCTTCCTGCTCGTCCACCTGGCCCCCGGCGACCCCGTGCTCGCCGTGGCCGGCGAGAGCGGGGACGTCGAGTACTACGCCGCCATGCGGAAGCGGTTCGGGCTCGATCGCCCCCTGCCGGTGCAGCTCGCCGTGTACGCCGGGAACGTGGTGCGCGGCGACTTCGGGGTCTCGTACACGAGGGGCCGCCCGGCACGCGAGGTCATCGCCGAGCGCCTGCCCCCCACGCTGCTCCTCACCGCGGCCGCCCTGGCCATCGCCCTCGTGGTCGGCATCGCGCTGGCCGTCGTCGCCGCCCGGCGCCCGCACCGCCCCCTCGACGTCGGCACGAGCGTGCTCGCCCTGGGGCTGTACGCGGCGCCGGTGTTCTGGGTCGGGCAGATGGCCGTGCTCCTGCTCGCCGTGCGGCTGGGATGGTTCCCGGTGCAGGGGATGACCAGTGCCCAGCGGTCGGCCGGTGGGTGGCCCCACCTCGTCGACGTGCTGCACCACCTGGCCCTTCCCGCCCTGGTCCTGGCCTCCCAGGAGGTGGGGGCCATCTCCCGCCTGGCCCGTTCCGGCCTGCTCGACGAGCTCGGGCGCGACCACGTTCGCACCGCCCGCGCCAAGGGGGTTCCCGAGCGGCTCGTCCTCGTCAAGCACGCCCTCCGGCGCGCCCTCCTGCCCGTGGTGACCGTGGTCGGCGGCCGCGTCGGCTACCTGGTCTCGGCCGCCGTGGTCGTAGAGATCATCTTCGCCTGGCCCGGCGTGGCCCAGCTCCTGGTGTCGTCGATCCAGAGCCGTGACATCCCGATCGTTCTCGGCGTGTTCTTCCTCGTCGCCCTCGTCGTGGTGGTGGCCAACCTGCTCACCGACCTCGCCTATGTCTGGCTCGACCCCCGTATCCGCTACCGCTGACCTTCCGGCGCTCCACCAGGGCGCCGCCACGGCGCCGCGCGGCGTGCTCCGTCGCGTCGCCTCCCGCCCGGCGGGAGCCATCGGGCTGGTCCTCACCGCGGCGTTCGTCGTTGCCGCCGCCCTCGCCCCGCTGCTGGCACCGAGGGATCCCTTTGCCGTGGACGGACCGTCGCTGGCGCCACCCTCGGCGCGGTACCTCATGGGCACCGACGCCCTCGGCCGCGACGTGGCCAGCGGCGTGGTCCACGGCGCCCGTACCGCCCTGCTCGTGACGGGCACCGTCGGGTTGCTCGTGCTCGCCCTCGCCGTGCCCGTCGGCACGTTGGCCGGGTGGCGCGGCGGGCGCATCGACGACGCCCTGATGCGGATCGCGGAGTTCTTCCAGGTGCTGCCGCGGTTCTTCCTCGCCATCGTGGTCATCGCGCTGTTCGGTCCGGGGTTGAACCGGCTCATCGCCGTCCTCGGGATCACCTCGTGGGTGCTCCTCGCCCGCATCATCCGCGCCGAGGTCCTGTCCCTGCGCGAGCGCGAGTTCGTGGAGGCGGCCAGGGCCAGCGGCGCCTCGGGCCTCGGCACCGTGGTCCGGGAGATCCTGCCCAACGCCCTCCCTGTCGCCGCCGCCTACCTCGGCCTCGTGCTCGCCCAGGTGCTGCTCATCGAGGCGAGCCTCGGGTTCCTGGGCCTCGGCGACCCCAACGTGGTGAGCTGGGGCGCCATGGCCAGCGACGCCCGGTCCTTCGCCCGGGTGGCGTGGTGGTTGCCGTTCTTCCCCGGCATGGCCGTCGTCCTCGCCGTGCTGGGGTTGAACCTCCTGGCCGACGCGCTCACCGCCGTGCTCGCCCGCCGGTGACGGCCGACGACGCCCCCCTCCTCGCCGTACGCGACCTGGCCGTCGAGTTCGACGTGCCCGGAGGCACGGTCCACGCGGTGAACGGGATCGACCTCGCCGTCGGCCAGGGCGAGGTCGTCGGCCTGGTGGGCGAGTCGGGGTGCGGCAAGACCGTCGCCGTCCTCGCCGTGCTCGGGCTGCTGCCCCCCACCGGCCGGGTGGTACGGGGCGAGGCCTGGTTCGGCCGGCGTGACCTGCTGCGGCTCTCCCAACGCGAGCTGCGCCGGGTCCGCGGTCGGGAGATCGCCATGGTGTTCCAGGACCCGTTGACCTCGCTGCACCCGGCCATGCGGGTGGGCGACCAGGTGGCGGAGGCGCTCGAGGTCCACGACGCCTCGCTCACCCGCCGAGCCGCCGCCCGGCGGGCGGTCGAGCTCCTCGACCTCGTCGGCATCCCCGACCCGCCCCGGCGCTCCCGTGACCACCCCCACCGGTGGTCGGGCGGGATGCGCCAGCGGGCCGTGATCGCCATGGCGGTGGCCAACCGCCCGGCGCTGATCATCGCCGACGAGCCCACCACGGCGCTCGACGTCACCGTGCAGGCACAGGTCCTCGACGTGCTCACCCAGGCGCGGCGGGAGACGGGCGCCGCCGTGGTCCTGATCACCCACGACCTCGGCGTGGTGGCGGAGGTCTGCGACCGCGTCGTCGTCGTCTATGCCGGGCGGGTGGTGGAGACGGCGCCGGTCCACGAGCTGTTCCGACATCCCCGCCACCCGTACACGGCGGGACTGCTGGCCAGCGTCCCCCGCCTCGAAGGGCCGGTCCGGCTGCACGACCCCATCCCCGGGCAGCCCCCGACGCTGCTGGAGGTCCCCGCCGGCTGCGCCTTCGCCGACCGCTGCGCCCTGGGCGCCGGCCGGGAGCAGTGCCGAGCGGAGCGGCCGTTGTTGCGGCCCGTGGGTGGTCGCGGGCACCAGGCTGCCTGCCACCTGGCCGGCGAGCACGACGGTGCGGACGGTGCGGGCCGGTGACCACCGACCCGCTGCTCGTCGTGGAGGGCCTGGTGAAGCACTTCCCGGCGCCAGGCGGTCCCGTCCGGGCCGTCGACGGCGTCACGTTCACCGTCGGCCGGGGGGAGACGCTCGGCCTCGTCGGCGAGTCGGGGTCGGGGAAGTCGACGCTGGCCCGAGCGGTCGTGCGCCTGGTCGAGCCGACGGCGGGACGGGTGGTGTTCGACGGCGTCGACGTGCTGGCCGCCGGCCGCCGCCAGCTCCGCGACCTGCGCCGCCACCTGCAGATCGTGTTCCAGGACCCGTACGCGTCGCTGAACCCGCGGCGCACGGTGGGTGAGAGCGTGGCCGCTCCCCTGCGGGTCCACCGGCTCTACCGCTCGGCGGGCGGCGACCGCAGGATCTGCGAGCTGTTCGAGCTGGTCGGCCTGGACCCGGCCCAGCGCACCCGCCTCCCCCACGAGCTGTCGGGTGGCCAGCGCCAGCGCGTCGGCATCGCCCGCGCCCTGTCCCTCGACCCCAAGCTGCTGGTCCTCGACGAGCCGGTCTCGTCGTTGGACGTCTCCGTTCGGGCCCAGATCGTCTCCCTCCTCGACCGCCTCCAACGGGAGCTGGGGCTGTCCTACCTCCTGATCGCCCACGACCTCGCCGTCGTCCGCCAGCTGGCGCACCGCGTGGCCGTGATGTACCTGGGGAGGCTGATGGAGCTGGCCGGGCGCCACGCGCTGTTCGCCGCCCCCGCCCACCCGTACACCCAGGCGCTCCTGTCCGCCGTCCCCGTCCCCGACCCCGAGGGCCGCGAGGACCGCCGACGAATCGTCCTGGCCGACCGGGCCGAGGCGACGTGGGAGGGGGGGTGCCGGTTCCGGCCGCGGTGCTGGATGGCGACGCAGGTCTGCGCGGACGAGGAGCCGGAGCTGGCCGTACGGGCGGACGACCGGCGGTGCGCGTGCCACCACGCCCCGGGATGACCGCCCGCTCAGGCCACGGCGGCCACGGCGGCCACAGCGGCCACCAGAGCGTCCACCTCCTCGTCGGTGTTGTAGCCGTGGGGTGACACGCGCACCCCACCGGCGCGGGGGGCGCCGGCGATCCCCCGTGCCCGCAGGTGCTCGACGACGTGCTCGGGCTCGGCACCGTCCACCGAGAAGGTGACGATGCCCGACCGCCCGTCGGGCGAGTTGTCGCTCAGCACGGTGGCGCCCGCCGCCGCCAGCCCGGCGCGCAGGTGGTCGCACAGCGACGACACGTGCTCCCACACCCGGTCGACGCCGACCTCCAGCAGCAGGTCGATCGAGGCGCCCATGGCGTGGATCCCGGTCATGTTGGCCGAGCCGCCCTCCAGGCGACGGGCGCCGGCGTCCCACACCAGCTCGCGGTTGTCCCACTGCGTGCGGTGGGCCACCGAGGCCCACCCCGGCTCCAGCGGCCGCAGCAGGTCGAGGCGCGAGCCGCGCACGTAGAGCACGCCGACGCCTTCCGGGCCGAGCAGCCACTTGTGGGCGTCGGCCATGGCGAAGTCGACGCCCCACTCGTCGAGGGAGGCAGGCACCACGCCGAGGCCCTGGATCACGTCGGCGCACAGCAGGGCGCCGGCGTCGTGGCACACGGTGGCCAGCGCGCCCAGGTCGGTTCGCCACCCCCGCCCGAACTGCACCCAGCTGGTGGCCACGACGCGCGGGGGCGGTCCGGCGGCCACGACGCGGGCGAAGGCCTCCACGGGGAGGCGGCCCCCCGGTCCCTCGGGCTCGACCAGGTCGACGGTGACCCCGCGGTCGCGCAGGGCCAGCCACGGGTACAGCGTCGAGGGGAACTCGAGATCGGGGACCACCACGCGGTCGCCGGGCGCCCACGACAGCCCGTTGGCCACGAAGCCGAGCCCCTCGGTGGTGTTCTTCACGAACGCCACGTCGGAGACCGGCACCCCCATGAGCCGGGCGGCGGCGGCCCGCACCTGCTCCGCCCGCTCCCCGTGGGCGGGCCAGACGATGCCGCCGTGGGCCGCCGACGCCTCCATGCAGCGCCGCATGGCCTCGACGGCGGGCCCCGAGGGCGGTGCCGTCCCGGCGTGGTTCAGGTACGCCCACCGCTCGGTGACGGGGAAGGCCGATCGGGGGAGGGGTGGTGCCATCGCCGCAGTCTGGCCCATGCGTTCCAATAGCCTCGCCGCCCGTGTCCCCGTGGGTCGAGACTCGGACGAGCGCCTGAGCCGGCGCCGGCCCGCCCGCCTGCGCGGCGACGCCGTGATCGACGCCGTGGTGCCCGCCCGCAACGAGGCGCCGACGGTGGCCTCGGTGGTCGCCGCCTGCCGAGCCTGCTCGTACGTGCGCGACGTCGTCGTCGTCGACGATGGGTCCACCGACGCCACCGCCGAGCTGGCGCGGGCGGCCGGCGCCCGCGTGGTGCACCGATCGGCGGTGGCCGAGGCGACGGGGTCCAAGGCCCTGGCCATGGAGGCCGGCGTGGCGGCGACCGACGCCGACGCCGTGCTGTTCGTCGACGCCGACCTGCTCGGCGTCACCGGTCGCCACCTCGACGAGATCTGCCGTCCCTTCACCGAGGGGCGGGCCGCCATGTCGCTCGGCATCTTCGACTACGGGGTGTGGAACCCGCTCGTGCTGCGCTTCCCGCCCACCACGGGGGAGCGCATCGTCCCCCGCTGGGTGTTCGAGGCGGTGCCGCCGGCCAAGCGCGACGGCTACCTGATCGAGATCATGATCAACGAGGTGGTCACCGAGGCCCGCATGCCGTGCTCGGTGCGGGTCATGCGGGGCGTCACCCACCGCACCAAGCGCGACAAGTTCGGGTGGCGGGAGGGGTACCGGCGCTCGTGGGCCATGTTCCGCCAGCTGTGGGCCCTGTGGGGCGTCTGCCGCAAGCGCACCTACTGGTACTACCTGCGCCACCTCACCGTCGAGCGGGACGGCGGGCCGGCCAGAGAAGGCCGGTAGGCTCCGCCGGGTGGCGCGAGCCTTCACGACGCTGGGCGCAGGGGCCGACGCCGAGCACGCCTACCGGGCGGCGCGCGAGCAGGGCGGCCCGCTGGCCTCCACGACCGCGGTGCGCCAGGTGGCCG
>JALYMX010000329.1 GCA_030773495.1 Actinomycetota bacterium
CTCGTCCAGCACGTCGCTGGCGGCCACGGCTCGGTCGTCGCCCAGGATGGCCGCCGGATCGACGGGCACCAGCAGCGAGGCGGCGGCGGTGGCCAGGGCGCCGCGCAGCACGTTGCGCAGCTCGCGGGGCGGCGGGAAGTACTCGTCCTCGGTGGTGACGGTGACCGCCTCCACCCCCTCCGCCGGCGCCAGGCGCTCGACCACCGCCCGCACCAGCTCCTCGGGCGCCGACGCGCCGGCCGTGACGCCCACCGTCCCCGACAGGTCGTCGGGCACCTCGGCGGGGCCGTTGACCCGCAGCACCCGCCGGCAGCCGGCGGCGCGGGCCACCTGCTCGAGCGCCCGGGTGTTCGACGAGTTGGCGGAGCCGATGACCACGACGGCATCGGCCCGGCCGGCGATGGCCTTCAGCGCGCTCTGGCGGTTGGTGGTGGCGAAGCACAGGTCGCTGCGGTCCGGCATCCACATCTGCGGGAAGCGGGCCGCCGCGGCGTCGCGCACCCCGCCCCACTCGTCGGCGCTCAACGTGGTCTGGGCCAGGAAGGCGACCGGCGTCTCGGGGGGCAGGTCGAGGGCGTCCACGTCGTCCACCGTCTCCACCAGCCGCACCGAGTCTGGTGCCACGGCCATGGTGCCCACCGCCTCGTCGTGGCCCTCGTGCCCGGCGTACACGACGGTGTAGCCCTTGCCGGCGCGGACCTTGACCTCGTGGTGCACCTTGGTCACGAGCGGGCACACGGCGTCGACCACCACGCCCCCGTTGGCCCGCGCCGCGGCCACCACCTGTGGTGCCGACCCGTGGGCGCTCAGCATCACCGGTGCTCCGGCCGGCACCTCGTCCATGGTGTCGACGAACACCACACCGAGCCTCCGGAAGCGCTCGACCACCACCTGGTTGTGCACGATCTCGTGGTAGCAGTACACGGGCGGGTCGAAGGTGCGCACCATCCACGCCAGCGCCTTGATCGCCATCTCCACCCCCGCGCAGAAGCCGCGCGGGGCGGCCAGGAGCACGCGGTCGACGGGCACCGAACCAGGCTACCGGCGTCCCCGGGGTAGCCTGGCCCCCATGTCACTGCCCCGAGTGGTGGCCGTGACCCCCGGGTCGCCGGCCGCCCGGGCCGGCCTGCACCCCGGTGACGAGATCCTCTCGCTCGGCGGGCAGGTGCCGCGAGACGTGATCCAGCTCCAGCTCCTCGCCGACGAGCCCGACCTCGAGCTGGAGATCGGCCGTGGCGGCCTCCAGCTGTCCGTCACGGTGGCCAAGGCGGCCGGAGAGGCGTTGGGGGCGGAGCTGTCCTCGGCCCTGTTCGACAGGGTCCGCACCTGCGACAACCATTGCGAGTTCTGCTTCATCCACCAGTTGCCGCCCGGGATGCGCAAGAGCCTCTACGTCAAGGACGACGACTACCGCTTGTCGTTCCTCTACGGGAACTTCACCACCCTCACCCGCTTCACCGAGGCCGACCTCGAGCGGGTGGTCAACGAGCGCCTGAGCCCGATGTACGTGAGCATCCACGCCACCGACCCCGAGGTCCGGGCCCGCATGCTCCGCAACCGGCGGGGCGCCACGAGCCTGCGGTGGCTCGCCGCCCTCCTCGAGCTGGGCATCGAGGTGCACGGGCAGGTGGTGGTCTGCCCGGGCGTGAACGACGCCGGCGTGCTGCACGACACGCTGGCCGGCGTGCTCGACGAGTATCCCGCCCTGTCCAGCCTGGCCGTCGTCCCGCTCGGCGTGAGCCGGTGGTCGGCGGAGGCAGCCATGCGCCCCCACACGAGGGACGAGGCCGCCGCCGTGGTGGACGCCGTGCACGAGTGGCAGGAGGCCTTCCTCACCGCCCTGGGTCGCCGGCTCGCCTTCGCCGCCGACGAGTACTACCTGCTGAGCGGGCTCCCCTTCCCGCCGGCCGACGCCTACGAGGGTTTCGCCATGCACGAGGACGGCATCGGCATGGCCCGGCTGCTGGCCGAGCAGTGGCGCCAGGCTGAGGTGGACGCCGGCGCCGCCGGCGGGGGAGCGGCGGTGGCACGCGGCGGGTTCTTCGCCTGGGTGGACGGGG
>JALYMX010000330.1 GCA_030773495.1 Actinomycetota bacterium
GGGCCGAGGCGGCCGTCCTCCTCGCCGCGGCGCGCCGCGACCGGGTGGTGAGCGCTCCCGGGGGCGGCCGGGCCGAAGCCGAGCTCGGCCCCGACGGGTCCGTGCACCTGCGGGTGTGGTGCGGCGACCCCCTCGACGACGCCGTGCTCGGCTCGTACTGCACGGGCGCCGCCCACATGGCGCTCGGTTGGGTCCGCAGCGAGGGCATCGCCGTGGGCCCCGACGGCGCGCCTCACGACCTCACCATCCGCTCGTTCGGGATCCTGCGGGCGCGGGACACCCCCGAGGTGCGCGTCGAGGTGGTCGACGGTACCGGCCCGCCGCTCGCCGTCTCCGACGCCGCCTTCGCCGCCGTGGCCACCGCCGCGTGGCAGGCGGACGGCCTGGCGCCCGAGTGGCCGACCCGGCGGGGGAGCGGGCGGTGAGCGGCGCCATCGGGCCCTACTCGCCCCTCGTGCGCTCCGGCGAGTGGCTGGTGACCTCCGGCCAGCTCGGCCTGCACGACGGCGCCCTGGTGGCGGGCGGCGTCGCCGCCCAGACCCGCCAGGCCCTGGCCAACGTGGCCGCTCTCCTGGCCGGCGCCGGGGCGACCCTCGCCGACGTGGTGAAGACGTCGGTGTTCCTCACCGACATCGCCGACTTCGCGGCGATGAACGAGGTCTACGCCGAGGCGTTCGGCGACCACCGCCCGGCGCGATCGACCGTCGCCGTCACCGCCCTGCCGCTCGGCGCCGCCGTCGAGGTCGAGGCCTGGGCGCGCATGGAGGCCGGCGGGGACGCGATCGTGTCCGGTCCGCGCCCTTCGACCCCCGGAGTTGATCCGAGATGAGTATGTGGTCGGCGTCGCCGGCGCCGAACTTGAGGCCATGCAAAGAATTTCTCGGGGGGAGAGGGCGAGACGGCTGGCGGCCGCCTCGCTGGTGCTCACCGGCGCCGCGAGCTTCCTGACCGGCACCGTGTTCGGCGGGGCGAGCCTCGCCGCGCCGTCGGCGGTGCTCGAGCTCGACGCCGACGTCCGCTCGGACGGCGCCACCGACTGGGCCCACGCCGGGGGCGCCACGGGGTCGGGAGGCGTGTTCGAAGGGGGGACGTTCGTCGACGACACGACGCCGCCGGCGCCGCCCGCGCTCACCGCGGCTGGCCGCCGACGCCACCGTCCTGGCCTCCGGGTTCACCGTCGACCCCCTCTCGTCCGACGACTCCACCTGTGGCACCGGCGACCCCACGGTGTTACGGGCGCCGGGGGCGAGAAGAACGGCGACCGCCTGGACGGCATGACGTTCGGGACCTCGTCGGTGCCCTCGAAGGACGACCTGTCCAACGTCTGCGCCCTGGCCCTGGACCGGGGCACGACCACGGAGGTGCTCTTCGGCGCCGAGCGGGTGACGAACGACGGCGACAGCCACATTGGACTTCGAGTTCCTCCAGGGTGACGTCGCTCGCGACGCCGGGTGCAGCGGCGAGTTCAGCGGGGAGCGGTCCCACCGGCGACCTGCTCGTGGCCGTCGACTTCACCAAGGGGGGCGAGCTGGCCGGCCGCCGCGTCCACGAGTGGCACTGCCGGGCCGAGGACGACGCCGCCGGCCAGCTGGCGGCGGGCACGGTCTGCAACCCTCCGGCCCACGGCCCGTCGGTGCCGCATTACGAGGAGGTGACGGCGAGCGTGTCGGTGAGCGCCAACGTGACGGTGGTGGCGAACGCCGCCGGCGCTGTGGCGTGCGGCGGGTGGGCGTGCCGCAACAGCTCCGGGACCCAGGTGAGCGAGCTGGTTGCCAACACCTTCCTCGAGGGCGGCATCGATCTGGCCGGTGCCGGGCTCACCGGCTGCACGAGCACCATGCTGGTGCACACCCGCAGCTCCGACGTCTTCGAGTCCACCCTCAAGGACTTCGTGGGGCCCGTCCCCTTCGACACGTGCCTCGTCACCGTGCCGACCACGACCACCACGGTGGCGCCGACCACGACCACCGCCGCGACGACCACGACCACGGCGGCAGCGACGACCACGACGGTGGCGCCGGCCACCACGACGACAGTTGCCTTCACCACGACGACCCTGGCGGCCACCACCACGACCACGGCGGCCACGACGACGACGACCGTGGCGCCGGTCGTCGCCGGCCAACTCCTCGAGCGGGCCCCGCAGCCGGCGCTCGCACCCGGTGCGCCCGAGACGCGCCTGCCCCGTACCGGATCGACGGTGAAGCCGCTGCTCATCGTCGCCGGCCTGGCCCTGATGATGGGCGGTGCGCTGGTCCTCGCCGGGAGGCCGAGGCGAGCGGAGGACTGACCCGCTCTACGTCACAGGCTCCAGCGGGACTGGCCGAAGCGGTAGCCGACGGAGCGCACCGTCTGGATCAGGTACTCGTTCTCGTTGCCCAGCTTCGCTCGAAGGCGACGGATGTGCACGTCGACGGTGCGGGCCCCCCCGTAGTACTCGTAGCCCCACACGCGGGACAGCAACGTCTCCCGGGTGAACACCTTGCCCGGGTGGGTGACGAGGAACTTGAGCAGCTCGTACTCCATGTAGGTGAGGTCCAGTGGCCGCCCGGAGATGGCGGCTTGGTACGTCTCCAGGTTGAGCACCAGCGGCCCGTACTCCACCAGCTCGGGGCGCGTCCCTCGCCCGGTCCGCCAGAACAAGTGCTTGAGGCGGGCCTCGAGCTCCCGAGGCTGGAACGGCCACAGGCAGAAGTCGTCGAACAGGTCCTCACGCAGCTCGAGGTCGGGGAGCTGGTGGCCGGGCACGAGAAGGAGCAGCGGTTCGAGGGGGAGGTCCTTCTTGCGCACGGCTCGGCACAGGGCGAACGCGCCCTCGGGGTCGCCCTCCGTGCACACGACCGCCCCGGCCCAGCCGTCGTCCGGCTCGATGCGGGACGCCACGTCGGTGCTCGACGCCGCCTTCCAGGGATACCCCGAGAGGTCGAGGGCCTGGGCGAGGGTCGGCGGCGGCGGGTCGGGGTGGAGGAGGAGGGGTTCCACCAGACCTACAGCAGGGGGAGGTAACGGTCCAGCTCGAACTGGGTGACCTGGGCCTTGTAGTCGGCCCACTCCGCCCGCTTGTTGCGGAGGAACCACTCGAACACGTGCTCCCCGAGCGTCTCGGCGACCAGCTCCGAGCGCTCCATCTCGGTGAGGGCCTCGGCAAGGGAGCCGGGCAGCGAGTGGATCCCCTCGGCCAGGCGTTCCTCGGCGGTCATCTGGTAGAGGTTGGCGGCCGCCTCGGGCGGCAGCTCGTAGCCCTGCTCCACGCCGCGCAGCCCGGCGGCCAGCACGACGGCGAACGCCAAATAGGGGTTGCAGGCGGGGTCGGGCGCCCGGTACTCGATGCGGGCCGACTCCTTCTTCCCGCGCTTGGCGACGGGGACCCGCACGAGGGCCGAGCGGTTGTTGCGGGCCCACGAGACGTACACCGGGGCCTCGTACCCGGCGACGAGGCGCTTGTAGGAGTTGACCCACTGGTTGGTGACCGCCGTGATCTCGCGGGCGTGGATGAGCAGCCCGGAGATGAAGCGCCGGCCGACGTCGGAGAGCTGGTACTCGTCGCCCTCGTCGTGGAAGGCGTTGGCGTCGCCCTCGAACAGCGAGAAGTGCGTGTGCATGCCCGACCCCTGCACGCCGGCCATGGGCTTGGGCATGAAGGTGGCGTGCACGCCGGCGTCCTGGGCGATCTCCTTCACCACCATGCGCACGGTCATCACGGTGTCCGCCATGGTGAGGGCGTCGGTGTAGCGCAGGTCGATCTCGTGCTGGCTGGGAGCGTCCTCGTGCTGGCTGTACTCGACCGGTATGCCCATGTCCTCCAGGGTGAGCACGGTGCGCTGGCGGAGGTCACCGGCCATGTCGGCCACGGTGAGCTCGAAGTACGAGCCCTGGTCCAGCGGCTGGGGCGTCCGGGTGCCGCCGTTGGCGGCGAAGTAGAAGTACTCGACCTCGGGGGCCGCGTAGAACGAGAAGCCGCGGGCGCGGGCCCGCTCGAGCTGGCGCCGGAGCACCCATCGGGGGCAGCCCTCGAACGGCGTGCCGTCGAGGTTCGTCACGTCGCAGAACACCCGAGCCACCGTCGACGCGCTGTTGCCCGCCGGGAGTATCTGGAACGTCTTGGCATCCGGCCGGGCCAGCACGTCGCTCTCCTGAACACGGCTGAAGCCGTCGATGGCCGACCCGTCGAAGGTCATGCCCTCTTCGAGGGCGTTCTCCAGCTCGGCCGGCGTGATGTTGAACGCCTTGGGGATGCCGAGGACGTCGGTGAACCAGAGCTGGATGAAGCGCACGCCGCGCTCCTCCACCGTTCGCAACACGTAGTCCTGCTGACGCTCCACCGCTGCCCACCTTCCTACCTGCCCGACGGCTGCCGGCAGCACAGTCTCGCAGGCCGAGACCGTGAAGCCGGACGCCCGCCGCGCAGGTTCATGATCTGTTCACACCGCCACCGGGCATCCCCGGCCCGTTGGTGGCACTCTGTCGGCCGACCGAATCGCTAGTCCCCAGGGAGGGAACGTGGAGCAGCGCAGCCCGGCCGAGGTTCTTCGCCTCGCGCAGGACGAAGGAATCGAGTTCGTCGACTTCAGGTTCTGCGACCTCCCCGGACTCATGCAGCACTTCTCCGTCCCGGTCGGCCAGCTCACCGAGGAGGGCTTCGAGGAGGGCTACGGCTTCGACGGCTCGTCGATCCGGGGCTTCCAGGAGATCCAGGAGTCGGACATGATCCTCGTGCCCGACCCGAACACCGCCATCGTCGACCCCTTCCGGCAGCACGCCACCTTGAACATCAACTGCTTCGTGCAGGACCCGGTGACCGGCGAGAGCTACAGCCGCGACCCCCGCTACGTGGCCCGGAAGGCGGAGGACTACCTGCAGTCCACCGGGATCGCCGACACCGCCTACTTCGGCCCCGAGGCCGAGTTCTTCATCTTCAACGACGTGCGGTTCATGCAGGACCAGCGCTCGGCGTTCTACCAGGTGGACTCCGTCGAAGGCATCTGGAACTCCGCCAAGGACGAGCAGCCCAACCTCGGCTTCAAGCCGCGGTACAAGGAGGGGTACTTCCCGGTCCCGCCCATGGACCACTTCCAGGACCTGCGCTCCGAGATGGTCTCGATGATGCAGAAGCTCGGCCTCGACGTCGAGGTGCAGCACCACGAAGTGGGCACCGCCGGCCAGGCCGAGATCGACATGCGCTTCGACACGCTGTTGGTCATGGCCGACAAGCTCATGCTCTACAAGTACGTGGTGAAGAGCGTGGCCCGTGCCAACGGCCTGTCGGCCACCTTCATGCCCAAGCCGCTGTTCCAGGACAACGGCTCTGGCATGCACTGCCACCAGTCCCTCTGGAGCGGTGGCGAGCCTCTCTTCTACGCCGAGACCGGCTACGCCGGGCTCTCCGACGTCGGCCGCTGGTACATCGGCGGGCTCCTGCGCCACGCGCCGGCGGTGCTGGCGTTCGCCGCTCCCACCACCAACTCCTACAAGCGCCTGGTGCCGGGCTATGAGGCGCCGGTCAACCTCGTCTACAGCCAGCGCAACCGGTCGGCCGCCTGTCGAATCCCGCTGTACTCAAAGAGTCCCAAGGCCAAGCGGGTGGAGTTTCGCTGCCCCGACCCGAGCTGCAACCCCTACCTGGCCTTCTCGGCCATGCTCATGGCCGGCCTCGACGGCGTGCAGAACCGCATCGAGCCGCCCGACCCGGTCGACAAGGACCTCTACGACCTGCCGCCCGAGGAGCTCGCCAAGGTCCCCCAGGTCCCCGGCTCCCTCGATCAGGCGCTCGCCGCCCTCGAGGCCGACCAGGACTTCTTGAAGGCCGGCGGCGTGTTCACCGACGACCTCATCGAAACCTGGATCGGCTTCAAGCGGCTCAAGGAGATCGACGAGGTGCGCCTCCGCCCGCACCCGTGGGAGTTCATGCTCTACTACGACATCTAACGTAAGAGTGCCCTGACCAGGGGAAATGGCCCTCTGGGGGTCGCTTGGGCCGTCGTGGGGCCGTGAGAGCGACGGCGTCTCGTGGTCTCGGGCCGTCACCAGGGGTCTTTCGGGGCCGCTGCTGGTTCACCGGCCGGCGTGGACCTGCCTGGTCGGCGCCGTCGTCCATGGCCCGATCGACGGCCGTCCTCGCCCGCTCCTCGGAGGACGGGAAGAGGTGGGCGTAGACGCGGAGGGTGAAGCCGGGATCGGCGTGGCCGAGGTAGTCGGCGACGGCTCGCGCGGACTCGCCGGCGTCGATGAGCACCGAGGCGTAGAAGTGGCGCAGGGCGTGCATGCCGTTGCGGCGGCTGCGCTCGATCCCGGCGGCGTCGAGCGCGGGCGCCAGGTGTAGCGGTTGAAGTGGTTGCGGTTGATCGGCTTGCGCTCCCGCGAGGTGAAGACGAGCCTCGTCACCTGACGCGGGGCATCGGCGGAGGTGCTCGGCTACCTCGACGGCGACGGTGTCCGGGAGCGGGACAGCGCGGGTCTTGCCACCCTTGGGCTTGTCGATCGTGATGCGCCCGCCGAGCAGCTTCACCTGTTGCTCGACGTTGACACGGCGGCGCAGGAAGTCGACGTCGCGGACGCGCAGCCCGAACGCCTCGCCCTGTCGAAGCCCGCAGCCGGCGGTGACGACAGCGATGGCGCGGTAGCGGCGGGGCAGGGCGTCGATGACGGTCCGCACCTGAGCGCTGGTCCATGGCTCGACCTTCTCGGTGTCGCGCTTCGGGAGCCGCACCGACTTGGCGTGGCACGGGTTGGTGACGATCAGGCCGTCGTCCACGGCGGCACTGAAGACCGCAGAGACGTTGGTGAAGATCGTCCGCACGTAGCTCGGTGCCAGCTCCTGCTGCAGCTTGCGCAGCCACGCCTGGATCACCGATGGCTTGATGGAGCGCAGCTCACGCTGGCCGAAGTGCTGGCACGCGTGGAGCCGGAGCCGCAGCTCGGTGGCCTCACGGCTGCTGTCGCCGAAGGTCTGGGCCTCGAGCCACCGGGCGGCGAACTCGGCAAAGGTGATCCTGCCCGCGTCGGGATCGACGTAGGCGCCGCGCAGCACGTCGGCGGCGACGGCGGTGAGGAACCGCTCGGCGTCCTGCTTGCGGACGAAGGTCTTCGATCGCTCGTTGCCGGCGGGGTCGAGGTAGCGGGCTCGCCACCGCTTCCCCTGCCCGTAGCGGTTGGTGCGGACCCGCTTCCCGTCGACGATCGTCTCCCAGCGGTCCTGGATGTGCGCCATGGCGGGACGCCCCCTCGTGACAGCAGAGCGGCCCGCCGGAGCGGGCTTGCTGCTCTGCGATCTGGAGGCCTCCCAGGCGAGCTCGGCGCGCGGGGGAAGCGATCGAGCCTCGCCGCTGATTCCTACTTACAGTACGATAGCTGTCGTGGCGGTGTCGAAGGTGTCGCTGAGCATCGACGAGGACGTGCTGGCCGAGGCCCGCGCCCGCGCTGGGCGCCGCGAGCTGTCGTCCTACGTGAACGAGGCGCTGCGCCGCCAGCTCCAGCGGGACCGGCTCGCCCAGCTGCTCGCCGAGATGGACGTCGAGTCCGGGCCGGTCCCCGACGAGGTGATGGAGGAGGCTCGCCGGCTGTGGCGAGGACCCGCCGCCAAGCCCCGCCGCAGCGCCTGATCCTCGACGCCGGCGCCGTCATCGGTCTGTCCCGGGCCGATGTGCGCGCCCGGGCAGCCCTGGCGGCAGCGCTCGAGGCCGGCGCCGACGTGTCGGTCCCTGCCGTCGTGGTGGCCGAGACGGTCCGGGACGGGCCCGCCGATGCGCCTGTCAACCGGGTGCTGAAGGCGGTCGGCGGGATCGACGTGGCCGACGAGGCGATCGCGCGGACCGCCGGGCGCCTGCTCGGCAGCGCCGGCTCGGCGGCGACCGTCGATGCCATCGTCGTCGCCACGGCCATCGAGGCAGGCGGCGCCGTGATCCTGACCGGGGACGCTGGTGACCTCGGTCGGCTCGCTGCCGACGACCAGCGAGTGATCATCGAGCCCTTGTGAGCCAGCTGGCCCGTGACTGGCACGGGACGCGCTTGGTGTCGACCCAGGCGTCGATCTCGTCGGGGTCGAAGCGCAGGGGATGGCCCCGCTTGATGAACGGGATGCGGCGCTCCTGGACCAGGCGGCGGATGTGCCGCTCGGTCACGCCGAGGTACTTGGCGACGGTCGGCAGGTGGGTGGGTGCTCGCGCTGTGCCACCCGGAGCTGCAGCGGGCACGAGGTGCGGGAGACAGCGTCGAGGCGGGGGGCGGCGGCGATGCCGATCACCTCCAGGCCGCACAGGTGTGACGCGCTGTCGCCGACCACGATGGCGCGGTGTCTGGCGGAGGGTGACGCCGTGGACGCCGACGGTGCGTCCGGCGCCGTCGAGTTCCGCGGCCCCCGGCGGCCGTGGGTGACGTAACACGGCTGCGGCGACCCGAGGTCAAGTCAGTGGCGAGATCGGCAGGAAGCGGCGACGTCGCACGCCAGAGAGCAGCGAACGCTCGGGTGACGAGTCGCTCGGCGTACTCGCTCAGACCGGGGGCGAGCACGGTGGCGCCGTGAGCAGTCTTCGATCCGTAGCTTGTGGTTGATCGTCAGCTCAGTGCGTGGACGGCCCCGAGGAGACGCCCCTCGGCGGTCGTCACCAGCACCTCTCCCACGCGTCGTTCCCGCATCCGGTCGAGGAGAGGGTCGAGTGGCTCGTGGGCGCGGACTGTCGTCGGCCCTGGCTGCATGACGTCTTCGGCTGCTCGCTCTGGTTCGTCGGCTCGCTCGGCGGGGACGCGGCCAAGCACGATCCCATCCGCGTTTACCACGGTGACGCCTCGACCCTGGGGAAGGTCGCGCAGCAGGGTGTCCGGCGCGCAGGTGGGTGGAGCGTCGACAGCGTCGATGGCGCGTCGCTTTGTGGTGTCGGCGCGAACCGTGGGCAGCCCTGCGGCCATCCAGTCGACCTTGCCGGCCACGTAGTCGTACACCGGGGCGAAACCGAGATGTTCGAGCTGCCACGCGGCTCGTGGACTCATGTCTCAGAGCGCGTCCCAGCAGTAGAC
The DNA here is from genome assembly GCA_030773495.1 of Actinomycetota bacterium. Classification (GTDB taxonomy): domain Bacteria; phylum Actinomycetota; class Acidimicrobiia; order Acidimicrobiales; genus JALYMX01. The sequence goes on from JALYMX010000330.1 coordinate 9,010, forward strand.
GACGATCGGGCGTCCTCGGTCCAGGACGGCTGCTGTCTCGGCGGTCAAACGCTTCAACGGGAGGTGGATGGCGCCTTCGAGGTGCTCCTCGTCGTACTCGTCGGCGGGCAGGACCTCAACGAGCTGCGCCCCTTCGGCGAGGAGGCGCTGCACCTGGTGGCGCTCAGCAGCAGTCGGCACGAGGATCTCGCCGACGTCGGGCCAAGGCAACGGCAGCAACGGCGCCGGCGGCAGCCGCGAGGGCAGGGACGGGACCGGCGAGGACCGCGCCGACGAGCCCGAGGTGCACGGCGCAACACGTCGCGAGCGCGGTGATGGCCGCCTTCATGACGGCAGCGCCACCACCAGCTGCGCAACCGT
>JALYMX010000331.1 GCA_030773495.1 Actinomycetota bacterium
GGGGTGGCCCGATCGCCGCATCAGTCCCACCCGGCGGGCCAGGGGAACGACCCGCGGGGGCGGCCGAAGTAGGGGCCCTGGGTCCGCGAGCAGCCGAGCCGGCGCAGCGCGCCGGCCTGCTCGTCGGTCTCCACGCCGGCGGCCACGACCGTGAGGTGGAGGGCCGCGGCAGCCCGCACGACCGACTCGACGACGGAGGCGGCCCTGGCGTTGTCGTCGATGCCTCGCACGAGCGAGGGGTCCATCGTCAGGAAGTCGATGGGCAGGCGGCGCAACTCGGGCAGCGCCGTCTGGCCGGCGCCGAAGCCGGCGATGCCGACGTGGACGCCGGTGGCGGCCAGCTCTTCGAGGGTGGCGACGGCGGCTGGGGTGAGCCGGGGGAGCGCCGTCTCGGAGACCGTGAGGAACAGGCGCCTTGCGTCCAGCCCGCTGTGGACCACGGCGGCGGCCACGGCGGCGGCGAAGCCGCCGGCGTGCAGCTGGACCGCCGAAACCTCGATGTGGACGGCGACGGGGCCGGCGTCGTCGTCGGCGCGGGACAGCGCCGCCTGGCGGCACGCCTCGCGCACGGCCCAGTTCCCCAGCGGGACGATCAGCCGGGTGTCCTCGGCCACGTCGAGGAACTCCTCGGGCGGCACGATCCCGCCGTTGCCGCCGGCCAGGCGCAGCACGACGGCGCCGGCGGCCACGAGCCCGTCCCCGAAGGTCCACCACCGGGTGGTAGGCCAGGCGCAGGCGGTCCCGCTCGAGGGCGTGGCGCAGCAGGCTCTCGGTCCGCAGGCGGGCCATGGCGCCGAACGGCGGGCGTCGCCGGCGGCGTCGTCGCCGAACCAGCACACGCTGCGCAGCTCCGTCCCACCCTCGTGGAGGAGCATGACCGAGCCGTTGGCGGCGCCGAGAAGCTCGACGGCGCTGCGGAGGATGGCGGCGAGGACCTGGGGGAGCTCGAGGAGCGAGTTCATCGCCTTGCCCGCCTCGAGCAGCAGCGCGAGCTCACGCAGGCGGCTGGACGCGGCCATGGTGCGCATCCGCTCGTCGAGGGCATCCTCCTCAGGCGGCTGAGCTGGACCTCCTTCGCCACGCAGTACACGGCGAAGGCGGCGGTGAGCGCCACGACGCCCGCCTGCACGACGAGCGACATCGACCGGAAGCCGCCCGGGTCGGGCTTCCACCACACGACCACCACGGAGGACAGCACCACGAGCAGGACGCCGCGGAGCACCAGGCGCTCCCGCCCGGGCATGGCAGTCGGCGCGTCCAGTGCCACGCGCCTCTCATCGGCACTGCCCCCGCCCCGGCTGACCCGCTCCGCTCCTTGCGCCTCGTACGCTTGAACCTGATGGACCGTGTCGCCTACCTCGACCACGCCGCCACCACCCCACTGTGGCCGGAGGCGCGGGAGGCGATGCTGCCGTTCCTCACCGACCGCTTCGGGAACCCCTCGGGCTCCCATCGGGTGTCCCGTGACGCTCGCCAGGCGCTCGACGAGGCGCGCGAGTCCGTGGCCGCGTGCCTCGGGTGCTCACCCGCCGAGGTGGTGTTCACGGGCGGGGGCACGGAGGCCGACAACCTGGCGCTGGCCGGGGTGTGGGCGGCTCGGCCGGGCACCGTGGTGTGCAGCGCCGTGGAGCACCATGCCGTGCTCCACGGCTGCGGCGCTCTCGGGGGCCGCGTCGCGCCCGTCGGCCGGAGCGGGGTGGTGGACCTCGACGCGCTGGCCGCCCTGCTCGACGACGGGGTCTCGGTGGTCTCGGTGATGCTGGCCAACAACGAGGTGGGCACGGTGCAGCCCGTGGCCGCGGTGGCCGCCGTGGTGCGCGACGTGGCGCCGGCCGCCGTCGTCCACACCGACGCCGTCCAGGCGTTCCCGTGGCTCGACGTGGCGGCGCTGGCCGCCGGCGCCGACCTGGTGGCGGTCAGCGCCCACAAGTTCGGCGGGCCCAAGGGGGTCGGCGCCCTGGTGGTGCGCGACGGGGTCGAGGTCCGCCCGCTGCTGTACGGCGGGGGCCAGGAGCGCGACCGCCGCAGTGGCACCCACAACGTGGCCGGCATCGTCGGCATGGCCGCCGCCATGCGGGCCACCGTGGCGTGCCGGGAGGCGACGGTCGCCCGGGTGCGGGCCTTGCGGGACCGCCTGGGCGACGGCCTGCTC
>JALYMX010000332.1 GCA_030773495.1 Actinomycetota bacterium
GCGGCGCCACGGCGGCCGCCGGGCGGGCCTCCTCGAGCTCCTCGACGAGGGTGTTCCACCCGCCGCACGAGCCGCACCGCCCGGCCCACCGAGGCGAGCCGCTGCCGCACTCGGTGCAGCGATGGACGGTGCGGAGGCGGGTCACGGCAGCGAGGCTACGGGTGGGGTGCGACGGCGGTCACCCCCAGGAGATCAGGCGGCTGCGGCGCACCAGCACCACCAGCAGCGCCAGTGCCGACCCCAGCGCCACGCCGGCCAAGGCGATCCTACGGGTGTTCCACGCCTCCGAAGAGGCGGTCACCGCCACCGTCTCGCCCAGCCGAACCGGCCAGACGACGGCCCCGCCCCGCCTGAGCGGGGCGTTCGACGCCACCCGCCCGGGCAGGCGGGCCACGACCTCGAAGGCGAACGCCTCGGCCAAGGGGCGGCCCACCTCGCGCTCCAACTCGGCGCGGGACACGCCGAGCGGAGACCCGAGGCGCCTGGCGAGGGCCTGGTCGCTGAACGCCTCCAGCCCGCCCGTGAGGTCGACCCCGCCGCCCACCGCCGTGCGGGTCTTCCAGAAGGTCCGCTCCGTCGTCACCGCGAGGGTCCCGAACGGCCCGCCGCTCCCGCTCAGCTCCTCGACGGCCCGGGCGGCGCCGGCCGCCGACGAGAAGGGTTTGGACACCTGCAGCACGGTGCCCCCGTCCGCCGCCGGCCTCGGCCCGTCCACCCGCCAGCCGGCGGAGCGCAGGTCGTCGAGGCGCAGCTGGTCGGCCAGGTCGGGAACCCGTCCGGCCGCCTCCCGATCGAGCCTCACCGTGGCCTGCAGCTCGCCCCCGCCACCCCTGGCCGTGCGCACCTCCACGGAGAGGTCGGCCCGGCAGCCGGCCAGGAGGAGCAGCGCCAGCAGGGCGGCGACGAGCCGGGCGCGGGCGCCGGGGAGGGCGGGGTGAGCCGCTCCCACCCGCCGGGGAGCGAGGGGCACCTCCGGAGGGTAGGCCAGGCGGGGTGGCCGATCGGGGCTACGGGCAAATGACCCTTGGAAAGCCGGTCGCCGGCGGCCACGCTTCCCCCATGAGACGCTTCCGTCGTCGCGTCCTCCCCCTCGCCGCCACCGCCCTCGCCGTGGCGGCGCTGGCCGGCCCCGCCGGTGCCAGCCACTCGTGGGGCAACTACCACTGGGCGAGGACGTCCAACCCGTTCGAGCTGAAGCTGGGCGACAACGTGCACAGCGAGTGGGACTCGTACCTCGGAACCGCCTCGACGCACTGGTCGACGTCCGAGGTCCTCGACACGGCGATCGTCGCCGGCGGGGTCGGGAACCTGAAGCGGTGCCCGCCGACCGCCGGCAGGGTCGAAGTCTGCACCACGGCGTACGGGCGGAACGGGTGGCTGGGGCTGGCGTCGGTGTGGGCGAGCAGCGACGGCCACATCACCCAGGCCACGGTGAAGTTGAACGACACCTACTTCACGAAGGCGTACAACACCGCGTCATGGCGCGCCTCGGTGATGTGCCAGGAGATCGGTCACACCCTCGGCCTCGGCCACGACGACGAGGACTTCGCCACGCACAACGGCACCTGCATGGACTACAGCAACACGCCCGAGGGCAACGAGCGCCCCGGCGCCCACGACTACGAGCAGCTGGAGGCGATCTACGGCGCCCACGACGACGGGACGACCACCCTGGCCTCGTCGCCGGGCGCGGCGGCGGGGGCCGGCGGCGGCAACAGCCAGGCCGAGTGGGGCCGGGCCATCCGCTACGACGCCGGCGGGCGGCCCTCCCTGTTCGAGCGGGACCTGGGCAACGGCCAGAAGGTGTTCACCTTCGTCACCTGGGCCCGCTGACCGTTCTGCGATGCCTGAGGCCCGCTGAGCGGGCCTCAGGCTTCACAGACCCGAAGGACGGCGCGGCTAGTCGCTGCCGCTGCCGGTGCCGGCCAGCTCGACCGGCGGGGGCTCGAGGCCCTGGATGGACCGGAACACGATCTCGCCGTTCTCCACCTCGACGATGATGGTGTCGCCGGCGGGGAACTCCTTCACCAAGATGCGCTCCGACAGCGGGTTCTCCACGTAGGTCTGGATGGCCCGGCGGAGCGGGCGGGCGCCCAGCGTGGGGTCGTAGCCCTTCTCGGCCAGGAACAGCTTGGCCTCCTGGGTGAGCTCGAACCCGAGCCCCTGGCCCTCGAGCTGCTCGCGGACCCGCTTGATCATCAGGTCGACGATCTGCGTGACCTCGTCCTTGGACAGCTCGTGGAAGACGATGACCTCGTCGATCCGGTTGAGGAACTCAGGCCGGAAGTGCTGCTTCAGGGCGTCGTTGACCTTCTCCTTCATGCGC
>JALYMX010000333.1 GCA_030773495.1 Actinomycetota bacterium
CACCTCGTCGAGCGCCGCCAACACCGCGTTGAGATAGGCCTCGTCGATCACCTCGGGGATCACCGACACGTCGGGCACCAACGTCGTCGACGTGGTACTGACCGACGTCACCGGCGCGGTCGGTGCGGCGTTGCCCTCGTCCTCCCCGGCGCACGCAGAAAGCACGACGGCTGCTGCGAGCCACAGCGCCAGCAACGATCGCACGGCCACGGACACTATCGTTGCCTTTCATGCTTGCGCAAGCGGGCCACGTGAGGCAACAGGACCGCAGTCAGAACCGCAGTGCGCTCAGCTCCGGCACGCTTCCCGTCGCCCGCTCCACCGCCCACCGCCATCGCTCGCGGTCGGGCCTGCGACGCGGCTCCACCACCCGCCGGGGGTGCCAGGCGTCGGCGATCTCTTCCTCGTCGTCCCACAGCCCCACGGCCATGCCGGCCAGGTAGGCGGCCCCCAGCGTGGTCGCCTCCCTCACCGGCGACACCTCCACGGGAAGCTGCACGGCGTCGGCCAGCGCCTGGAGGAACGTGGCGTTGTCGGTCATGCCCCCGTCGACCCGCACCGAGGCGAGGCGCACGCCGGCATCCGCCTCCGCCGCCTCCACCAGGTCGGCCCCGCGGTGGGCCACCCCCTCCAGCACGGCCCGCACCACCTCGGCCCGGCCGCTGCCCCTGGTGAGGCCGAGCAGCGTCCCCCGGGCGCCGAAGTCCCACTGCGGCGTCCCGAGCCCGAGCAGGGCGGGCACGAACCACACGCCCCCGGCGTCTCGCACCGCCCCGGCCACGACGTCGGACTCCTCGGCGCTCGACAGCAGGCCCATGTCGTCGCGCAACCACTCCACGCACGAGCCGGCCGACAGCATCGCCGCCTCCACGCCCCACGTGACGGCGCCCCGCCGGCGCCACGCCGCCACCGGGAAGCAGCCCGCCTCGCCCTGGGCGGCGAACGCCGGCCGGTCGGCGCCGACGCACAGGTCGAGCATCCCGCCGGTGCCGAAGGTGATCTTGGCCAGCCCTGGCCGCGTGCACCCCTGGCCCACCAGGGACGCCTGCTGGTCGCCGGCCATCCCTGCGATCGGTGGGCCCCCGCGCAGTGCGCCGGCCGCCCCCAGCACCCCGGACGAGTCGACGATCTCCGGCAGCACGGCCCGGGGGACGCGCAGAACGTCCAGCACGGCGTCGTCCCAGCCCCCCCCGTCGGGCGTGACCAGGCCGGTGACGCCGGCGTTCGTGGCGTCCGTGACGTGCACGGATCCCTCCGACAGCACCCAGGCCAGCCAGGAGTCGACGGTGCCGAAGCACAGGTCCCGCTCCCGGCCCGGGTCGGCCAGGTCGAGCAGGAAGGCCAGCTTGGTCGCCGAGGCGTTGGGCGCCAGGCGCACCCCCTCGGCCTGGAGGGCGAGGCACATCATCACGGTGCGCAGGTCCTGCCACCCGACGCCCGGGCCGACCGGCGTCCCCGTGGCCCGGTCCCACACCACCGTCGAGGCTCGCTGGTTGGCGATGCCCACGGCCTCCACCGGGCCGGCGTCGGCCAGCGCCCGGCGGGCCACGTCGAGAGCGGCCTCGGCCAGGTGCCCGGCGTCGAACTCGACGAAGCCGGGGTTGGGCGACGTCGGCAGCACCGGGCGGGCGTGCACGCTGGCGACGGTGGCGTCGGGGCGCACCACCGCGGACCGCACGCCGCTGGTGCCGGCGTCGACGACGAGGACGCTCACCGCCTCCTCCACGGCCCCGGTTCTGCGAAGGCTGAGGGCCGCCAGGCGGGCGTTAGGTTGCAGACAACAGGTGGGGGAGGGGTGCTCACGGCTCGGTGGGCGCCGGCGGCAGGCGTCGGGACGCCCGCCGCATGGCCACGTACCCGCCGATCACCGCCAGCGAGACGGCGATCTGCAACAGCAGCAGCAGGGTGACCACCAGCGGCACGGTGAGCCCGTCGCCGGTGACCAGGCGGCGCACGACGGCGGCCACGCTCAGGGCGGCGAAGGCGCAGCAGGCGGCGACGGCGGCGTGGCGCAGGGG
>JALYMX010000334.1 GCA_030773495.1 Actinomycetota bacterium
GCCGTACCTCCGGTGCCGGCCGTGCCCGCCGCCGGCGTGCTGGCCGCCGGCCTGCTGTGGGCGGTGGTCGCCGGCGCCACCGGCGTCTCGATGCGCCAGGGAGCGGCACCGGCGCGCTAGGCCGTTCTCCAGCCCGGCTGCGAGACTGTGGCGGGTGAGCTCCCCACGGGCCGTCGACGACGACGACGCCGAGTCGCGCCTGTCAGTGGGCGAGGAGGTCCTGGGGAGCCTGCTGGAGGCCTCGCACGGGCTCCACCCCGACGACCTGGCCGCCGTGGTGGTCGACCACGCGGCGCGCCTCGGCGCCACCGACGCCGTGATCTACCTCGTCGACCACGAGCAGTCGATGCTGGTGCCGCTGCCCACGAGGCCCGGCGAGGTGGCCGGCGACGGCCTCGAGATCGACACCACGCTGGCCGGGCGGGTGTACCGCACGCAGGAGGTCGCCTACGGGGACGCGGAGGGCGGTGTGCGCCTGTGGCTACCCCTGCTGGACGGGAGCGAGCGGCTCGGAGTGCTGGCGGCGACCCTGCGCTCGGTCGACCCCGTGGTCGAGCGGCGCGTGCGGTGGCTGACGTCGCTCGTGGCCGAACTGTTGATGACGAAGCACGCCTACGGCGACGCGTTCGTCTGGGCCCGGCGGCGGCGGGACATGTCGCTCGCCGCCGAGATGCGGTGGATGGTGCTCCCCCCGCTCAGCTTCACCAGCTCCTCGGTGGAGATCGCCGCCGTGCTCGAGCCCGCTTACGAGGTGGCCGGCGACAGCTTCGACTACGCCGTCGACGACGGCGTGGCCCACCTCGCCATCTTCGACGCCATGGGCCACGGCCTCGAGGCCGCCCGCATGGCGAACCTGGCCGTGGGCGCCTACCGCCATGGCCGGCGCCGGCAGTGCGGGCTGGTCGACATGTTCGCCTCCGTGGACGCCGCCATCCGCTCCCAGTTCGGCGTCGATCACTTCGTGACCGGCCAACTGGCCATCCTCGACCTCGCCACGGGCGCACTCGACGTGGTGAACGGCGGGCACCCGCGCCCGCTGCTGCTCCGCGGGACGGCGATCCTGCGGGAGTGCGCCTCTGCCGTGTCGCCTCCCATGGGGCTCGGCTCGTCGCCCACCGTCACCCGTGTCCAGCTCGAGCCCGAGGACCGCGTCGTGTTCTACACCGACGGGGTGGTCGAAGCCCGGTCCCCGACGGGCGAGGAGTTCGGCGTGGAGCGCCTGGGCGACCTGCTGAGCCGGGCGGCAGCGAGCCGGGAGCTGCCGGCGGAGATGATGCGCCGGCTCACCCACAGCCTGCTCGCCCATGAGGCAGGCCGCCTGCGCGACGACGCCACACTGCTCCTGGTGGGCTGGAAGGGGCCGGCGGGGCGGGCCACCGCCGTCGAGGAATAGCCGCACCAGCGGTGGAAGGAGCGGCCACCCAGAACCTGCGGTTGGAATGCAGGGGCATCATCGGAGGTCGTGGTTCCCGACGAGTGACCCCGGCTGCCCTCTCAACCGCCGATCATTGTAGCAACCCAGCGTCGGGGATTGCCGGGGACGTCGGCATCAGCCGGAGTGGCGGTCTCGGTGGGGCTCGTCCCGGCGCTCGCCGATGACGCCGAGCCCCTCGGCGAGGGTGAAGAAGGCGGCGGCGTACGGGGAATCGTCGGTGCGCTGCCGCACCGCCTCCCAGTCGATCTGCTCGCGCAGCGCCCGGGCGATCTCGAGCACCCGGGCGTAGTCGAGGTCCTGCTCGGACAGGGCCAGGAGCTTGGTCACCATGACGTCGTCGACCGACATCACCTTCATGAACACGGCGTCGACCTCCATCTCCTCGGCCCGACCCAGGAGATCGTCGTCGACGTCCCGGCCCACAGGGCGGAAGATGACGTCGATCATCACGTCGCCGTCGTAGGCCTTGTACAGCCAGCCCTCGGGCGGGTGCTCGGTGCGCATGCCGGACTCGGCCAGCGCCTTCAGCGCGGTGTCGGCGTCGTTGGGGCGCACCATGAAGTCGACGTCGTGCACGACGCCGGGCGCGCCGCGCGCCCAGGTCGCCAGCCCGCCGCCGAGGGCGAAGGGGATCGAGGCGTCGCGCAGTGCGGCAGCACCCTTCTTCATCGATTCCCGGATCGCCTCCGGGTCCTGGATGGCCATTCGCCATGCGTACCCACCAGGTCCTCGCCCGCCACCTGCTCGCAGAAGCCGTCTTCCGGAACGGCCGTCAGCGGGGCACGCGCTCGGGCAGGTCGGCCAGGGCGGCCAGCACGTCGTCCACGTGGAGGCGCAGCAGCCCGGGGTCGCGCCGGGGGGCGTGGGGGTCGCCGACGGTCCCGGCCCACAGGGCGCGGTGGGGGCCCGAGGGCGGCGGGCCCCACCTTGACGGTGGCACGGGCCCGAACAGGATCACCGAGGGCGTGCCGAAGGCGCTGGCCAGGTGGGCCACGCCGGTGTCCCCGGAGACCACCCGTCCGGCCGCCGCCACCACGGCGGCCAGGCCGAGCAGGTCGGTGCGCCCGGCCAGGAC
>JALYMX010000335.1 GCA_030773495.1 Actinomycetota bacterium
TTGGCCAGCGAGTCGAGCGCGTCCCGGCCGTCGCCGACGGCACTCACGCGCAGCCCGGCCCGCTCGAGCAGGAGGGTGGTGGCCTCCCTGACCGGGGCGTCGTCCTCGACGAGCAGCACCCGCTCACGCACGCGACGTTGTTCGGCTCGCAGGAGACATTCGTCCTCACCGTTCCACGCCGATGCAACACCTCGGTCTCAGCGGTGTATCAAACATGTCACGACGTGCACCTCCCAACTGCGCAAACCCTGCGCTCCGGACGGTGCTTTCCGCCGCTCTGCGCGGCCGTGACCCCGTTGTTACCGGGTGGCGACGAAATTGTCACAGCACGTGGCGACATTACCGGGAGCAGGCGGAATCCCGGCGGGCGACCGACACGACGAGCGATGCGGAGGCGTTGATGGAGCGCAGTGGCGCGAGCTGGAGCGGAGCGTTCGTCTCGTCGTGCCCGGCCGCCGCGCGCCGGTCGAACCGCTCAGCGCTCGCACGTCTCGTCGCCGCCACGGTCGCCGTGGTCGTGCTTGTCGCCTGCGGCGATCGGGAGCACCAACAGGAGGCGAAACCGGCACCCCACGTGACGACCTTCGAGGAGGGCACCTTCGACGATCTCCCTCAGTTTTCCCGTAGCGAGCCCGTGGGCCCGAGGAGCGAGAAGGACGGCGTCGTCGCCCGTAGCTACCGCGCCCGCGGAGCGACGCCCGAGGGCGTCCTCGACTACTACCGGGACGTCCTCGACGAGCGGGGCTGGACCATGGTCGGCGCCATCGAAAGGATCGGGGTGGGCACCTATCGGGCCGACTGGGTCAGCGGCGCCCAACGCCTGCGGGTCAGCGCCTCCGGCGAGCCCCAGCTCGCCGAAGACGTTCCCTCGCAACAGGTGACGGTGCAGTACAGCTTGACGCTGAGGCCGACGTGACACCGAGCACTCGCTGCTCGAGCCGCCACTTCCCTGCGCCCCGCCGCCGGCGGCGATCCAACCATCTCGTCGCGGGGCTCGTGGTCCTCGGCCTCAGCGTGTTGTTCGGGATGTGCCGACGGTGGCCCCGACGCCGACATCCCGCGGGAGCCGTTCCCGGGCCTCGAGCAGGATCAGGAGGAAAGCCTGGGCGCGCGACCTCGTCCGACGGCACGAAGCCCCGCGGCGCGGGCTACCGCTTCGAGCGCTCAAACGAGGGAACGCGACGCTGGGGGCTTGACTGGGCCCTCCCGAGCCGGCGGCGGGTGCGCGCCGACGGGTTGGCGGACTGACGGAGCAGGATCAGCCATCCGATCGCGGCACCCGTCGCGAAGGTGAACCACTGCAGGGCGTAGGAGAGGTGAGGGCCCTCGTCGAGTGGGAGGGGCTCGGAGGCCACCGGGTAGGAGTTCGGCGGCTGTGGCGCAGGATCGAGCTGCACGTAGAGCGGATACAGCGGGCGGGACAGCTCGCGCGAGAGGCCGGCCAGATCGACGGCACCGACGGTGAGGGGACCATCGGGTCGCGGGCGGCGGGGAAGGAACCGTCCGTGTTCCGACGAGCGCAGGATGCCGGTGATCTGCACCGGGCCCGCCGGCGGTGTCGCACGCCTCGTCGGCCACTCCTCGGCGATGGCGAGCGGCACCCACCCGCGGTCGACGACGACCGTGCCCTGATCGGTGACGAGGGGCGTCAGCACGTGATGGCCCGGCAGGCCGGCCCGCGGGCGGAACCGCAGGAGCACCTCGGCGTCCGAGTCGTAGCGGCCCTGGACCTGAACCCGGCGAAAGACCAGCGTGGACGGATCCGTCCCCTCCCAGCCCTCGGTGGGCAAGGCCGTCGTCGACTGCGACCGCTGCTTCACGACGGCGTTGATGTCGCGTCGCTCCTCGAGCCGCCGGAGCTGCCAGAAGCCGAGACTGGCGAGGAAGACGACGAGGGTCACGACGAGGACGTGCCCAAGGATCCACTTCGGGCGTAGGGCGAACCTGTACATCCGCAGGCGACCCTACCTCGGCGTCGTCGGTACGTTGCCGCCGCCGTGCGGTTCCTCGGGCGTTATCCGACTCGGGTAGGAGCGGGAGTTGGCGAACGGGAAGGGCGAGGGCGCACTCCTCGCGCCGACGTCCGAGTCCGCCCTCCTCGCCGTGACGGTCCTTCCCGGCCGAGACTTGGTCGCGCTTCATGTCCGCCGCGTTGCACGACGTCCCGCCCGAACCTTCGGTCGTCCTCTCCTCCTCGTCCGTCGACGCACGCGCCCGCCGCACCTTCGTGCGCACCCCGCGTCCCCCCCGCCATCGCTCCCGATCCCTGCCGGTGAACCCTCTCCACGGGACCGGCGACGGGACGACTACGGCGCGGGCGACCACCACCACGACCACGCCACTCTTTGGGCCCCTCCCTGGGGCGAAGCTGAAGCGGGCAGGCGCGTGTCGACGCCGGATGAGGCAGGCGTGACGAGACCGCGACAAGCGCGTCACGGTGACGGCGACGGTGACAACGCCTTCCTGCGCCGGGGTAGCACATTCGTGCCGGTGTGAACCGGCGTGATCGGAACGAGGAAAGGAGGACCGACGGTGTGGACGCTGTACCCGGCCTGGACCTACCCGCAGGATCGGTACTACTACGGGTGGTACGACGTCAACCCACCCGTATCGACGGATCGAGACATCAAGGCGGAGGTCGTCGACCGCCTTCGAGAGAACCCGTACACCAAGGACGACGACATCACGGTCGACGTGACCCGGGACGTCGTCATCCTCACCGGGGAGGTCAGCTCCTCGAGGGCCAAGCGGGCTGCCGGCGATGACGCGTGGGACGTCCCGGGCGTCGTGGACGTGAGCAACCAGCTCCACATGCACCGGCACTCGGGCTGAACGGGTGGCCACACGTCAGCCTGGAGTCGAGCGCCGCCGGGAACGTGAGGAGGTCGTGGCGATGCTCGACGTGCGAAGCGCGAGGCCGAGGACGGCCGATGCCAGGAGTGTGGCGGCGCGGGGACAACGGCGTCCTACCCGCCGGCGCACGACCTGATGGACGGGCTCCTGGAGCTGCTGGCCGACAACGAGAGCGTCACGGGCCGCCTCGTCACCAGTGCCTTCGTCGTGGTGACGGCCGCCGTCGTGGCTTCCGTCGCGGCGCCGCTCGTTGGTCGTCGCTTCGAGGAGCCGTCGGCCCGGTACTACGCGAAGAAGCTCACGCGTTACGCGGTGGGGCTCGTGGCCCTGGTCCTCTTGGCCATCCTGTGGCGCGCCTTCGCCGGTCGTGCCGGCGTCGTCGTCGGTCTCGCCGCTGCCGGCCTCGCCTTCGCAATGCAGGAGGTCGTCGGCGCGGTGGCGGGGTGGTTCAACATCCTCTCGGGCCGCATCTTCCGCGTCGGTGACCGGATCCTACAAGAGGAGGTGTCGGAGACGTCCGCCTCGGCTGATGCCCTCGAAGCCATGCGGTCCATGACCGATCGGTACCCCGTGGCGAGGACCGACGTGGAACCGCGGGTCTTCATGCGAGCGACGGACAACTGGAACGATCTGTCCGCTCGGTTCATCGTGCCCGTGACGTCGGCGCGCCAGGCGAAGGACGCGATGACGCGACGGATCCTCGAGCGATTCGCGCAGGCGGGCATCGAAGTGGCATCGGAGACCTTCGATGTCACCGTCCACCTCCAATGCAGCGACGGAGGGGAGCGCGCAGGGCGGCCACTCGTCGCCGACAGCCCACCTGGCCGTCTCGTCAGTGACGAGGCGGCGAAGGTTGCGACGAGGCGGAAGAGCAGGGCGGGAGGCGCGTCTCGCTCAGAGGATGTTCGGGAGGAGTAGTTGACGCGGCCTCAGCTTCCGTCGTGACGCGACCGTTTCCGCGTCGAGTCCGTCATGTCACCTGCACCGGGGACAACCGACTCTGGAATCGCCTGTGAGCTTCGAAGAGGATGGCTGATGCGATCGCTTTCTCCCTGCCGCCGTGTGCTGCTCAATCTGGTCCTCCCACTCGTGCTTGTCGTCACGGGGACTGCCTGTGGCAACGACGAACCAGAGGTTGTCGCCCCGCCGCCCGCCACCGACCTCGACCGCGACGAGACGCCCTCCGCCGAGCCGTCCCTCGTCGGGCTGGAGGTCACCGCCGCCGGGAACGTCACCGACGTGGTCGCCCCTATCGCCTTCCGCATCGACAAAGACGGGATCGACGCCACCGTCGAGGGACCGACGTTCGGCGACGACGACTTCGGTGACCTCGATCTTGCCAGGGAGGACGTCCTCGTCTTGGACGTCAAGGAGAGCGACGTGGAAGTCGGCGATCCAGTCGAGGTGAGCGGCACGGTGCGGGAGTTCGACCTGCCCGAGGCGGAGCGCGTCTTCGACGTCGAGCTCGACGACGCGCTCTATGGGTCCTTCCGCGACGTGCTCGTCATCGTGGCCGGCGAGGTCGTGAAGAAGCCGCCGGCGCAGGGTGGCGGCGCCACGACGACCACGGCAACCGAAGTCGAGTACGGCGAGCTCGGACGGGAGGCATCCATGGTCGGCCTCGAGGTCACGGTCAGCGGGAGCGTCACGGACGTGGTGAGCGACGTGGCCTTCAACATCGACAAGGACGGCGTGGGTGGCGATGACGAGGTGGTTCTCGACGACGAGGCCTTCGACGAGGTGGAACTGTCGCAGAGGCCTGTGCTCGTCGTCGACATCACCAAGACGCCCGAGCTCGAGAAGGGCAGCGGCGTCCGCGTCAGGGGCACCATCCGCGAGTTTGACGTGGACGACGCTGAGCGGCTCTTCGGCGCGGATCTCGACGA
>JALYMX010000336.1 GCA_030773495.1 Actinomycetota bacterium
GCGACCTCGCCTCCGTCCGGGTGGCGGTCTCGGCCGGCGAGCCCCTCGGCGTCGCCCTGGCCGAGCGCGCCCGCGCCTTCCTGGGCTGCCCCGTTCTCGACGGCCTCGGCTCCACCGAGGTGGGGCAGACCTTCGCCAGCAACACGCTCGAGTGCTGGCGGGACGGCAGCGTCGGGCGGGCCCTCCCGCCCTACCGGGTGAGCGTGCGCGACGACGAGGGCGCCGAGGTGGCGCCCGGGCAGGTCGGTTCCCTGTGGGTCGCCGGCCCCACGCTGTTGCTCGAGTACCTGGGCCGCCCGGAGGCCACGGCGGCCGTGAGACGGGGCGAGTGGCTGCGCACCGGCGACCGCGCCGAGGTCGACGGCGACGGCTTCTTGCACCTGCGGGGCCGTTCCGACGACGTGGAGCTGGTGGGAGGCATGTGCGTGTCGCCGCTCGAGATCGAGGCGGTGCTGAGCGCCCACCCGGCGGTGACCGAGGTCGCGGTGGCCGCGATCGTCGGGGCGGACGGCGCCTCCCGGCTGCACGCCTTCGTCGTCCCCGCCCCCGGTGCGCCACCCGGCGAGGTGGTGGCGGCCGAGCTCCTGGCGCTGGCCCGCGCCGAGCTGGCGCCGTTCAAGGTTCCCCGCTCAGTGGCGTTCGTCGACGCCCTGCCCCGCACCCCCACCGGGAAGCTCCGCCGCTTCGTCCTGCGGCAGGGCGGGTGGGCCGATCACCACCGAGGCGGCGCTCAGCCGGCGAGCGCCGAGGCGAAGCGCTCCACGTAAGGAGCGAAGGCGCCGTCGACCTCCGCCTCGGTCAGCCCGAAGCTGGCCAGGTCGTAGCGGTGCGCCCCGTGCTTGTGCTGCGGGTTCTCGCCCACCCACCGGCGCATCCGCTCCTCGATCGCGGCGTCCAGGGACCGGCCCAGCTGCCGGTACACGGCATGCACGGTCGCCACCGGGTCCCGGGCCAGCTCCCGGTACGACACGTCCACGAAGGGCGCCCCGCCGGCGCGGTCTCGCACCTCGAGCGCCCGTCGCATGGCCGTGCTCGCCCGCTGGAGGGCCTGGCGGCCGACGACGGCGGGTGACGTCTCCTCGCTGTAGGGCCGGCGGACGGCGAAGATCAAGCTGGCGTAGGAGCCCACGGCCTGGCGCGGGTCGCGGTGGCAGACCAGCACCCGGCAGCCGGGGAGGGCGTCGAGCAGGGCGTCGAGGTGCCCGAGGTGGCTCGGCGACTTGAGGGCCCAGCGCGTGCCCGGCGGGGACGCCGCCGCGAGCGCCCGCAGCTGGAGGGCGTAGTGGCCGTACTCGCCGGCCAGCGGGGCCGTGGCCAGCCACGCCGAGTACTCCTCGGCGTCGAACATGTCGTCGAAGTGCTGGCTGGCGAAGGTGTTCTGCAGGAGGGCGTCGCACTCCTCGGGGCCGCTCGGCGTGGCCGGGTGGATGGCACGGAACTCGGGGACCATTCGGTAGAAGGCGTCCAGCCACCCCTCGGCCTGGGCCTGCAACGCCTCGACGGAAGGCCCGCCGGGGCCCGGGGGGACCGGGTGCAGCGCCTCCCAGAGCCGGAGGAACCGGTTGGCCGGGTCGAGCGACAGCAGGTTGTGCAGCAGGGTGGTGCCCGTCCGGGGGAGGCCGGTCACGACCACCGGGCCCTCGAGGTGGCGGTGTGGCGTGTCTGGGTGGCCGTCGACGTAGGCCTGCAGGTAGAACAGGTTGCGCAGGTGGCGCAGCGCCGCCTTGCGCAGCACCTTCAGCCCGGTGTCGTTCAGCCGGCCGGTGCGCAGCGACGACGAGACGAGCAGCTCCAGGTTGTCGGTGAACGGCGGGTGGCCCGGGGAACCCCCGGCGCGGGCCGCCGCCTCCTCCACGAGCGCGGGGACCGAGAGCAGGTCGCCCGGGGCCGACGCCATCACGGCGCTCCGGAGACGTCGAGGAAGAAGCGCCGCAGCGACGAGGCCACGGCGTGGGGCCGCTCGAGCGGCCCGAAGTGGCCGAGATCGGGCAACACCTCGACCCGGCCCGACGGGAGGCACTGCGCGTGGCAGCGGGCCCGCTCGGGCGTGCACGCCTCCGTGCGGGAGCCGCAGGCCACGATGACCGGGCAGCGGACTTCGCCCAGCCTGGCGTAGGCGTCGTGGGCGGTGGCCATCTCGTAGACCGTCGCCTCGTGGTCGGGGCGGCACTTCAGCCGGACCCCCGCCGGGTCGGCGTCCTCGAAGCCGTGCTCGACGTAGGCCCGCAGCGCGGCGGGGTCGAGCGTGTCCATCGGTGGCTTCGACGCGTAGTGCCGGCGGGCCTCGTCCTTCGAGGCGAAGGTGGTGCGACGGCGGCGGGCGAGGCCGGCCAGCCAGCTGTCGTCGTCCCGGCCGAGGGGCGGGTCGGCGGGCACGATGACCGGCTCGTAGCAGTAGATGGCGGTGAACGTTCCGGGCCGAGCCTGCTCCGCCATCAGCACGGCGGTCCCCCCGCTCGAGTGCCCGAAGCCGTACGGGCGCTCGAGGGCCAGCCCGCGCACCACGGCCAGCACGTCCTCGGCCAACCCGTACCAGTCCAGGTCGAGCCCCCCCGGGAGGGGAGAGTCGCCGTGGCCGCGCCCGTCGAAGGACACGCAGCGGAAGGCGCCGGCCAGGTGGGCGGCCAGCGGGGCGAAGACCAGCCCGTGCAGGCCGGCGGCGTGGGCCATGACCAGCGGTGCCCGGTCGCCGCCCGGGTCGTGCGCGGCGATGCGCACGCCGTCGGACGTGGTGACGGAGACCACCGAGGACGACGTCACCTGCGCGGGCCCGGACGCCCGGCCACCGTCACGGCTCTCGCGCTCACGGCGCTCTCCACCGCTGGCGGGGGCGGCCGTCGTCGACCACCACGGCGGTGAGCGCCGCCCGGTCGACCTTCCCGATCTTCGTGCGGGGGATCGAGTCCACCATGCACAGCTCGTCGGGGAGCTTGTGGCGGGCCAGGGTGGGGGCGAGGAACGACCGGAGCTCGGCCAGGTCGGGGACGCCCTCGCCGGCGGGGACGACGCAGGCGCAGATGGCCTCCCCGAGGACCGGGTCGGGCGTCCCCACCACGGCGCTGTCGGCCACCGCCGGATGGGCCGACACGGCCGTCTCCACCTCGCTCGGGGACACGTGGAGCCCTCCCCGGTTCACCAGCTCCTTGAGCCGGCCCACCACGTACACCAGCCCGTCCTCGTCGATGCGTCCGAGGTCGCCGGTGCGGTACCACCCGTCGGTCGCGGCGTCGGGTGCCTTCCAGTACCGCACCGGGTGGGCGGCCCCGAAGGCGAGCTCGCCGACGGTGCCCGGCGGCAGCCGCTGGTTCCCCTCGGGGTCCAGCACGGCGATGGTGCCATCCGGCGGAGTGCCGTCCGGGCCGCGGAACACGATGCGGCCGACCGAGCCCCGGCAGATCTCGTCGCGATCGGTGGTGAGCACGGTGAAGTTCTCGCTGCAGCCGTAGACGTAGAGGAGCTGGACCTGCAGCTGCTCGTAGACCTGCTCGACGAGCGGCCTCGGCAGCGTGGAGGCGGCCGAGATGCCCCACCGGAGGCTGTCGACGCGGTGGCGGCGCCGGTCGAGCGCGTCGAGGAGCAGGGTGAAGTGGGCCGGCATGCCGGGCAGCACGGTGACCTTCTCGTCGGTCACCAGCTGCAGCGCCCCCCGAGGCGAGAAGCGCTCGGCGAGGACGAGCCGCCCGCCGCTCAGCAGGGCCAGCATGGCGAGGCGCATCCCGAACACGTGGGCCACGGGAAGGTAGAGAAGATGGACGTCGGCCGGGGTGGGCCGGAAGGCGTCGGCGAAGAACTGCATCTTGGCCCAGCACGCCGGCAACGTCTCCATGACCGCCTTCGGCGTCCCGGTGGTCCCCGACGTGAGCAACAGGTGGGCCGTCTCGTCGCGCTCGTGCGGCGGCGACCAGTCCTCGAGCTCGTCGGGACCGGCCAGGAGGTCGGGCAACTGGTGGTGCTCCTCGTCGTCGCCGACGCCGCTCAGGATGAGTCGGGTGGCGGGGTGGGCCTCGCGTACGGCCCGGACCGGAGCGAGGGGGTCCGGCGACTCGGCGCGGAGCCGGTACAGCAGGGCCGCCGCCTCGGTGCGCTCGGCCAACGACGCGAGCTCGCGCCCGGTGAGGTCGGTGTCGGTGCCCACGTGGATGGCCCCGACGGCCCACGCGGCGTTGACGGCGATCAGGTGCTCGGGAGAGTTGGGGAGCTGGCACACCACCCGGTCGCCCCGCCCGATGCCGAGGCGGCGGTAGGCGGCGGCCAGGCGCGTCACTCCCCGACCCAGCTCGGCGTAGCTCATCGTGCGGCCGGCGAAGGTGATGGCCGGTTGGTCTCCCCACCGGCGGCACGCCGCCTGGAGGCTGGGTGCCAGCTGGCCTTCGGGCCACGCCGTCTGGGTCACCGGAACGACCAGGGAGACCGGGGGGCGAGGCCGCCGATCCCGACCGGCTCGAACAGCTCCGAGAAGCGGGGGTCGGCGGGCACGGCGGCCAGGTCCTCGCACACCACGGCGCAGGGGATGCCGGCGCCGAGGAGGCGCTGTTCCCATGCGGCTGCGCTGCCCGAACGGAGCCGCCCGGCCAGCCGGCGCTCGGTGGCGGCACGAGGCGCGCTGGACTCCACGTCGCAGATCCGGCAGAGTCGCCGGAAGCTCTCGTCGTCCTCCACGCTCATCACCAGCACGCCGTCGGCGGCAGGGACGGGTCGGTCGAGGACGCCCCAGATGGGGCGCCCGTTCCGCCGGCCGTCCTCCTTCTCGCGGGTGATGTCCTCGAGCACGTGCGCCTGGAGGGCCATAGCGCCGGCCAGGAGCGAGGACCGCATCTCCCACGCGCACCCGACCTGCTCGCGGCGGTACAGGCCGGTGAGGGCCGCCTCGGCGCCGACGAGGCCGCCGAACAGGTCGCAGAGCACCACCCGGGAGGGGAACCCGGCCTCGTCCTCGGGATGCATCCCCTCCCCCACGCCGGCGTAGGCCTGTACGAGGAAGTCCGTCCCGACCAGCCGGCGAGCTTCCGGGCGGTCGCCCCACCCGGAGGTGGTGACGTACACGAGGCCGGGGTGGCGGGGCGCCAGGTGTTCGAAGTCCAGCTCCCATTCGGCCGCCTTCCCCGGCCGCCAGTTGTGCAGGAACACATCCGCGTCGGCGACCAGGTCGGCGAGGTCGGCCCGGCGGGCGGGGGCGTTCAGGTCGAGCCTGACGATCTCCTTCCCCCGGTGCAGGCACAGGGCGGCCCGCCCGTAGTCGCCTTCGGGTGGCTGCACCCTCACCACGTCCGCTCCCAGCATCCGCAGCAGCATCCCGGCGAACGGCCCCTGGATCCGGCTGGTCGCCTCCACCACCCGGAGGCCGGCCAGGGGCAGGTCCGCCTCGCCGGGTGGCCGGCGCCGTGCCCCGCGCCGCTCGGCGCGACCCCGTTGCCATTCGTCGACGTCGTTTGGGCGCGCCACCGGGTGGGCGACGCCCGTCCCCGGCTCGTGGAGGACGTCCGCGTACGATCGCAGCGGCGTAAGGCTCACGCCGGTTTCGGCGGCGACCGCCCTCACCTCGTCGAGGGAGCGCCTGGCCGTCGCCTCGTGAAGCCCGAGGGGGAGCGAGCAGCGGGCCCGCTCGTAGCGCCAGCGGAACACCGTCCAGCCCCGTCCGAGGTCGGCACCGGCCGCCCCGAGGCGGGTCCAGAACTCCTTCCACGGCTCGGCGTCGAGCGTCTCGATCTCGAACCACGCGCCGTCGGCGCTCCGGAAAGGGGGGCCGGGCGCCGGGAGAGGCGGTCCGGCCACGGCGTCACCGAGCGCGGTGGCGACGACGAAGTAGTTCGAGAGCAGGAGCAGCCCGGCCTGCAGGACCGAGGTGCGGACCACGGGCACCGTCCGGCCCCTGCTGCGTGCGATCTGGGCGGCGAGGACGCCCTGGGCGGCCAGGAGACCGGCCGCCACCGAGGCGACCTCGAGCCCGAGCCGCCGCGGTGCCGCCCAATCCCTGCCGTTCACCTCCATGAGGCCGCACAGCGCCTGCACCGTCGCCTCGCTGGCCGGCGAGGCCGGCGAGATGCCGGCCGGCCCGTACCACGAGATCTCGCAGCCGGTGTCCGGGCGGGGCACGGCGCCGTCGAACGGACGCAGCCGACGGGCACAGGTGTCCATGGCAAGCCGCGGACGTGGCAGCAAGTCGCTCATGTCCCTCCCCTGCTGGTGGCACGCGACCCCACCGCGCCCGCCCCCGGCACCTTGTGCCACTACGTGTCACCTTACTTTACTTCGCTTCGCTGCCGCCGGTCGCCAACGCGGCGGCAACGGTGACTCGATGGACGACGAGAGTGACGCCGATCACCGCCGGCGCCAGCCGCTTCCGGGCCCCGACACGAAAGCAGCGGTCCGACCGCGTGCCGTGCACGCGCAGGGAAAACTTCTGCGCGGTGCGCGACAACAACGTGGCCTCACGGGTCGGCATGACCGGGTGCGGCAACCGCTTCCAGGACGAGGGCATCCGCATCGAGGGCCCGGGTGCCAACGACACCGGGTCGAGAGGAACACGGTGGTGAACAGCCTGCTGTCGGGAATCGGCCTCCACGGGTACGTGTGTGGAGATCCGAACCCGGCGAGGAACACTCCCCCCAACAAGGGCAACTTCATCGTCAACAACAAGGTGAGCCACACGTCCGGCACGCCCATCGCCGCGGGGATCAACTTCCTCGACCAGGGGCCCGACTCGATCGTGTGCCCGGCGCACAGCAACACGGTGACGGGCAACAACTCGAGCTACAACCAGGCCGACGGCATCTTCGTCGACGGCAACTCGAAGAACAACACGATCAACGCCAACACCGTGAACTACAACGGCCTCGACGGGATCTTCCTCGGCGGCCCGAGCTTCCAGAACCAGTTCACCAACTTGGGCGGGACGCTGTTCGACCTCACGTCGCCCGACCGGGCGCCGTACATGGAGAACACCGACTACCGGGTGATGTCCGGCCCGGGGAGCGGCGACGTGACGGCCAAGATGACGGCCATTGACATCACCCTGGCGCCGGGCGCCGACGCGACCAACAACCCGCAGCCGGTGGACACCTCGACCAGCGGCTGCGAGCAGGCCGACTACACGGCGGCGGGGTTCGCGCCGGGCGACATCGCCCTGATCCAGCGGGGGACCTGCACGTTCGTGTCGAAGGTGGCCCTGGCCGTGCAGAACGGGGCGAGCGCGGTCGTCATGTTCAACGAGGGCCAGGCGCCGAATCGCACCACGGCCAACTTCGGCTCCGTCGGGCCACAGAGCATCCCCGTGCTGTCGGCGGCGTACGGGGTGGGCTTCGAGCTGCACCAGCTCACCAAGGCCGGCGACGTCACCGCCCACATCGTCACCAACACGAGCAACGACCTGGTCAAGGTGGCGGACGGGGCCGTGGACAACACGCTCAAGGACAACCGCGGTCACGACAACGCCGTCCTCGACGGCGAGGACGAGAACAAGGACTGCGGCACCAACAAGTGGGCGCACAACCGGTTCGTCACCGTGAACCAGAAGTGCGTGGCCGCGGCGGCGGCACCGGCTGGGTCGGCGGTCCCGGCGGCAAGGGCACCCGCCCGGACACGCCTCCTGGCTTGGCGAGGAACGCCGAGGCGTCAGCAGGCTGAGCCCGCCTGACGGCAACTCGAGAGCCGGCCCCGTCGTGCGACGGGGC
>JALYMX010000337.1 GCA_030773495.1 Actinomycetota bacterium
ATCAGGACGGCGGCGCCGCCCAGGCTGGTGCCCACCGTCACCACCGGCGACCCGGGCGGGGCGGCCGCCACCGCGGCGGCCACGTCGAGGGGCTCGTGGCGCCCCATCGAGCACAGCCCGCCGGAGCGCCCGTGGCCCCGCATGTCAGGGACCACCACGTGGGCCCGCCGGGCCAGCTGGTGGGCGAAGCGGTGGATCACCGGCGAGCGGGACGAGTTCACGAAGCCGTGGATCAGCACAACCGTGCAGAGGGCGTCGGGGGGCCCGAGGATGCGCCAGGCGTTGAGGCGCACACCGTCGGCGGTGGTGAGGGTGAGGCGCTGCTCCCGGCGATACCGGGGCGGCGCCACGTAGGTCCGCAGGTAGCGGGCTACGACTTGGCCGCTGCGGTGCTTCGCCATTCCGCCTCCACGCGCCCGAGCTCGGTGCACGGCGGCCCGCCCTTGCGGTACTCGGAGAGGATGCCCCGCCAGTTGTTGGTGGCCTCGAGGCGGCTGAGCAGCGCGCTCACCCCCCACACGACGCGGTCGAGGATCACGTACGAGGTGGGCATGTTGAGCTTCTTGATGAGCTCGCCGTAGCGGCCCTGCACGTCGATCACCGTCTGCAGGGCCTTGGCCGTCCACTCACGCGTGTAGGTGAAGCGGTCGGTGAGGAAGGGCTCGTAGGGCCCACGCACGTACTCGAACACGAACGCGGGGTCGAAGCCGTGGTCGGCGGCCAGGAAGTTGGCGGCCACCGAGGTGCGCACCAGGGCCTGGGGATCCTCGTCGAGGATGGCGTCGAGCACGGGCGACAACCGGTCGAACTCGCCCGGCGCCCACCGCTTCACCAGGCCGAAGTCGAGGAACGTCACCGAGCCGTCGTCGTGGAACCGGTAGTTCCCCGGGTGGGGGTCGCCGTTGAACACCCCGTGCAGGTGGATGGACCCCTGGGCGAAGCGCATGATGACCTCGCCGGCCCGGTCCTTGGCCGCCTGGTCCGCCCCGGCCAGGAACTCGTCCCACCGCATCCCGCCCACCCACTCGCTGGTGAGCACCCGCCGGGCGCTGCGCTCGGGGACCACGACAGGGACGCGGATGAACGGGTGGCCGGCATAGCGCTCGGCGAAGTCCGTCTGGCAGCCTGCCTCGTGGCGGTAGTCGAGCTCGTCGGCCATGCGGGCCCGCAGCTCGTCGACGAGCGCCTTGACGTCCAGGCTCTTCAGGGCGAACTGGGCGAACAGCCCGTAGAGCAGCTCGGCGTTGTCGAGGTCGCTGCGGATGGCGGTGTCCACGCCCGGGTACTGCACCTTCACGGCGACGATGCGCCCGTCGGGCATCACCGCCCGGTGCACCTGCCCGATGGAGGCCGCCGCCACGGGGACGGGGTCCCAGTCGAGGAAGAGCTGCTCGGGGTCGGCCCCCAGCTCCTCGCGGATCACCCGTTCGGCCAGGCTGGGGGCCATCGGTGGCACGTCCGCCTGCAGCGTGGCGAGCGCCGCCTTGGCCTCGGGCGGCAGGCCGTCGGCGATGAACGAGAGCATCTGCCCGGCCTTCATGATGGCGCCCTTCATCCCCCCGAGGACCTTGGCCACATCCTCCGCCGAGCGGATGGCGAACTGCTCCTCGAGACGGGCGCGCTCCGCCTCGGTGGCCCGCCGCCCCTTCACCTTCAGCTGGGCGTACTGCCACCCCCGACGAGCCGTGAGGCGCCACACCCGCACCTGGCGCTCGAGGTGGGTGCGCCGCTCCGGGTCGCGCAACACCGACGCCGCCGCAGCACCGGCCAGCCCCGCTCCGGCGAGGGCACCGAGCCCGGCGGCCCGGCGGAGTGGCCTACTCGCCACCGGGCAGCCGAACCTCCCGCTCCGCCGCCGCCTGGTCGTCGAGGCAGAACCGCGCCGCCGGGATCGCCTCCAGCCGGGTGTCGTCGATGGGCTTGCCGCAGGCCTCGCACACGCCGTAGGTCCCCTCGTCGAGTCGGCGCAGCGCGTGCTCTACGTCGGCCAGCTCGGCCTCCACCCGCTCGAGGATTGACAGGTCGCGCTCGCGATTGAACGTCTCCGTCCCGACGTCGGCCTGGTGCTGGTCCACCGATGACAGCTCGGCCAGGCTCTCCTCCTCGGACTCGGCGTTGAGACCGTCGAAGTCGCTGCGCAGCGCCTCCAGGCGCTCGCGCTCCTCACCGAGCAGGGATCGGGCGAGATCAGGGTTCATGCGGCGACTGTACCGGCCGGCCGGCGTGTGGCCGGAGCGGCGATCGGGAGCGTGGGGGCGGGGAGGATCGAACTCCCGACACAGTGAAAGCTCGGGCAAGGCGATGTGATTGACGAGCGCCGAGGTTGTCATGAACACACGGTCCGGGATGCGTGTACGAGCCCACCCGGGGAGGGGTAGGATGGCGGGCATGAAGACCGAACACCAGCGCTCGATCCTCAACCGGTTGAAGACGGCGAGGGGGCACCTCGACGCCGTGATCCGCATGGTGGAAGACGACGCCTACTGCCCCGAAGTGATGAAGCAGCTGTCGGCGGTGCAGGGATCACTCGAGCGGGCCAGCCGCATCGTGCTGCGCAACCACCTCGAGACGTGCGTGGCGGCCGCGATGGTGGCCGGGCGCACCGGCGAGATCGTCGACGAGCTGATGGAGGCGCTCCGCTACGACCGCACGGCCACGGGGCCGGGGCCGGAGCTCGAGCTCACCAAGGAGCCGCAGTCATGAGCCAGCAGGTCGAGGAGCGCCTCGCGGGGGCGCCCGGGGCGCCGAGTGAGATCGAGCTGTCGGTGTCCGGCATGACGTGTGGATCGTGCGCCGCCCGGGTGCAGAAGGTCCTGGCCCGCCAAGACGGCGTCGAGCGAGCGGCGGTGAACTTCGCCACCGAGCGGGCCACCGTGGTGTTCGACCCCGCTCGCGTCGGTGCCGACGACCTGGTGGCGGCTGTCGGCAAGATCGGCTACGGCCTTGGTCCGGCCGAGCCGTCGGCCGAGGCGGCCGCGGTCGAGGCCGAGGACGTGCTGGAGCGGATGTGGCTGCGTCGCGTCCTGGTCGCCTGGCCGCTGGGGATCACCGTGCTGGTCCTGTCCCTGTGGTTCATGCACGAGCCGTGGGCGCGGTGGTCCGCCCTCGCCCTCACGCTCCCGGTCCAGTTCTGGGCCGGCTACCCGTTCCTGCACCAGGCCGCGCTGCGGGCCCGGGCGCGCCAGGCCAACATGGACACCCTCATCGCCATCGGCACCCTCGCGGCGTTCGTGTACTCCGCCGCCAACGTGGCCTTCGGGCCGAGGCACTCCGACCACTACTTCGACACCTCGGCGCTGATCATCGCCTTCCTCCTCCTCGGGCGGTACTTCGAGGCTCGCGCCAAGGGAAGGGCGTCGAGCGCCATCCGCAAGCTGCTCGAGCTCGGCGCCAAGGAGGCCCGCCTGGTGGTGGACGGCGAGGAGCGCCTCGTGCCGGTCGAGAAGGTGAAGGTGGGCGACGTCCTGCGGGTCCGACCCGGCGAGAAGGTCCCGGTCGACGCCGAGGTTGTCGACGGCCGCTCGGCGGTCGACGAGTCGATGCTCACCGGCGAATCCGTGCCGGTCGACAAGGGGCCCGGCGACCGAGTGGCGGGCGCCACCATCAACGCTCAGGGGGCACTCACCCTGCGGGCCACCGCCGTGGGCGCCGACACGGCTCTGGCCCAGATCGTGCGCCTGGTGGAAGAGGCGCAGGGCTCCAAGGCGCCGGTGCAGCGCCTGGCCGACCGCATCTCCGGCATCTTCGTCCCCTTCGTGCTCGCCTTGGCGGTGAGCACCTTCGCCGGGTGGTGGCTGGTGGCCGACGACGCCGGCGCTGGCCTCGTCGCCGCCGTGGCCGTGCTGATCATCGCCTGCCCGTGCGCCCTGGGCCTGGCCACGCCCACCGCCATCATGGTTGGCACCGGGCGCGGCGCCGCCATGGGGGTGCTCATCAAGGGCGGCGAGGTGCTGGAGCGCTCCAAGCGGGTCGACACCGTGGTGTTCGACAAGACCGGCACCCTCACCAAGGGGCAGATGGCGCTGACCGACGTCGTCCCGGCCGAGGGCGAGTCGGCAGATATCGTGCTCGGTCGGGCGGCCGCCGTGGAGGCGGCCTCCGAGCACCCCGTCGGCAGGGCGGTCGTCGAGGGCGCCCGGGAGCGAGTCGGCGGGGTGCCCGAAGCGGAGGACTTCACCTCGGTGGCCGGGCACGGGGTGCGGGGAAGCGCCGACGGTGTCGTTGTGCACGTCGGGCGGCGCAAGCTGATGAACGAATCGGGCCTGATGGGC
Organism: Actinomycetota bacterium; assembly: GCA_030773495.1. Taxonomy (GTDB): domain Bacteria; phylum Actinomycetota; class Acidimicrobiia; order Acidimicrobiales; genus JALYMX01. The sequence continues at coordinate 4,272 of JALYMX010000337.1, forward strand.
TGCACGGCCCTCGACGAGGAGGCGGAGCGGCTCGAAGCGGAGGGGAAGACTGCGATCTTCTCGGGCTGGGGCGGCCGGGTCAGGGGTGTGCTGGCGGTGGCCGACACCATGAAGGACGACGCCCCTGCTGTCGTCGCCCAGCTGCGCTCGATGGGGATCCAGGTCGTGATGATCACCGGTGACAACCGGCGCACGGCGTCGGCCATCGCCGAGGCGGTGGGGATCGACCGTGTCCTGGCCGAGGTCCTGCCCGCCGACAAGGTCAAGGAGGTCCGCCGCCTCCAGGACGAGGGCCGCGTCGTGGCCATGGTGGGTGACGGCATCAACGACGCTCCCGCCCTCGTGCAGGCCGACCTCGGGATCGCCATCGGCACCGGCACTGATGTGGCCATCGAGTCATCGGACATCACCTTGCTGTCCGGCGACCTCTCCGGTGTGGCCACCGCCATCCGCCTATCCCGGCGCACCTTCCGCACCATCCTGCAGAACCTGGCATGGGCCTTCGGCTACAACCTGGCCGCCCTCCCCCTCGCCGTCGCCGGCGCCCTCAACCCCATCATCGCTGGGGCGGCCATGGCCTTCTCCAGCGTGTCGGTGGTGTCGAACAGCTTGCGGCTGTACCGCTTCCGCAAACGCTGAGCCGGTCAGCCCGGGAGCAGGCGGGCGACGCCGAGGGCGTCGAGGGGCGCCTCGGCGAGGATGCCGAGCGCCACCACCGACACCGCGCACGCCAGCGCCCCGGTCTTGGCCCAGGCACCGAGCACGGGGATGGGACCGGCGAGGGGCTCGAAGTAGCTGGGGGCAAGCACCCGGAGGTAGTAGGCGAGGGAGAGCACGGAGTTCGCCACCGCGAGCACCGCCAGCCAGGTGTAGCCGGCGTCCACGGTGGCGACGAAGAGCAGCACTTTGCCCGTGAACCCGGCGAGGGGAGGCACGCCGACCAGCGACAGGAAGGCGAGGACGAGGACCAAGGCGAGGACGGGTCGCCCCGAGGCCAGGCCGGCGTAGCCGAGGCGGTCGGTGCGTCCCCGCAGCTCCACCACGACCGCGAAGGCGGCCAGGTTGGCAGCGGCGTAGGCGGCGAGGAAGTAGAGCAGCGATGCCACGGCCAGGTCGCTGCGGCCCAGGGCGACGACGGCCATGAGGCCGTAGCCGGCCTGGGAGACGGCAGACCACCCGAGCAGGCGCCGGACGTCGTCCTGCCACAGGGCGGCGAGGTTGCCGAGCGTCATGGTGGCCGCCGCCAGCACGGCGGCCAGGAGCCGCCAGCCGACCCGGTCCTCGGGCAGGGCGACCGCGAGCCGGCCGAGGGCGACGAGGGCCCCGACCTTGGGAGCGACCGTGAGGAAGGCGGCCACCGGAGCAGGAGCGCCGTCGGCCACGTCGGGCACCCAGGCGTGGGCGGGCACGGCGCCGAGCTTGAAGGCCAGCCCGAGGACGAACAGGGCGACGCCGACCACCAGGGCCAGCCGGTCGGCGCCGGGGAGGGCGTCGGCCAGGCCGATCAGGGTGGTCGTGGCGCCCAGGCCGAACAACAGCACGGCGCCGTAGACCATGGCCCCGTTGGTCAGGGCGCCCAGCAGGTAGTACTTGATGCCGGCCTCGCCCGAGCGGGCGTCACGGCGGTGGTAGGCGGCCAACACGTAGCCGGTGGCGGACGAGAGCAGCACCCCGAGGATGAGGGCCATGAGATCGGCGGCCGCCGCCAGGACCACCGCTCCGAGCGTCGACAGCAGCAGCAACGCGTAGTACTCGCCGTGGCGGTCGTCGGTGGCGAACCACTCGACGGACAGGACGACGACGACGGCGGCGACGGCGAGGACGATGAGCTTGGCCCACACGGCGGCGTCGTCGGCGGCGTAGGTGTCGAAGAAGGTGAGCGGCTGGGGGCCGCGCAACATGACGGCCGAGGAGGCGGCGGCCACGGCCAGCGTGGCCAGGGCCAGCACGGCGGCCCACGCCTGGGCGGCACGGGGCGCGAACAGGGCGAACACGAGCACCACCACCGCACCGACCACGAGCACGATCTCGGGGACGACGCTGCCGACGGGCATGTCCATGCCCATCTCCATGCCGCCCATCAGCGGCCGACCAGGGGAGCGGTGGCGGCGTCGATGACGTCGAGCACCCATGCCGGTGCGACCCCGATGGCCACGACCAGGGCGAGCAGCGGGACCAGGGCGGCCACCTCCGTGCGGGACAGGTCGGGCCAGGCCGCCCACCGCTCCGGCAGCGTGCCGAGGAACACGCGCTGGAGCATGCGCAGGAACAGCGCGGCGGTGATCACGATGCCGACCAGGCCGACGCCGGCCACCAGGGGGTAGACGGCGAAGACACCGGCGAAGACCTGGAACTCGGCCACGAATCCGGCCAGGCCGGGAAGGCCGAGGCTGGCGAAGGCCGCGACCACCGCCGCCCCCGTCATGGCCGGCGCCCGCCCCGCCAGCCCGCCGAACCGGTCGAGCTCGTACGTCTGGGCCCGCGACCACACCGAGCCGGCCAGGAGGAACAGGGCCCCGGTGATGAGCCCGTGGGCCACCATCTCCAGGGTGGCCCCGTTGAGGGCCAACCGGGCGGCGTCGGGGTCGCCCGGGGAGGCGGCGGCGGCCGCCGCCACGCCGAGGATGACGTACCCCATGTGGTTGACGCTGGAGTAGGCGACGAGGCGCTTGAGGTTGGTCTGGGCCAGCGCCACCAGGGCGCCGTAGACGATGCTCACCACGCCCACCACGGCGAGGGGCAGCGCGAAGCGCCGGAAGGTGTCCGGCATCATCGACAACACGATGCGCACGAACCCGTAGGTGCCCATCTTCAGCAGCACCCCAGCCAGGATGGTCGAAGCCGGTGCGGGGGCGTCGACGTGGGCCGGCGGCAGCCAGGTGTGGAACGGCACGATCGGGGTCTTCACGCCGAGACCGATGGTGAACCCGAGCAACACCAGAGCGGCCCCCAGGCCCCCGCCGCGCAGTGGCTGCTGGGCGATGAGAGCCGCCATGTCAAACGTGCGTGGCTCAGCGGCCAGGTACAGGCCGAGGATGGCGAGCAGCATGGCCAACGACCCGGCCAGGGTGTAGAGGAAGAACTTGAGGGCGGAGCGCTGGGCGTCGCCATGGCCCCACACGGCAATGAGGAAGTACATGCCGACCAGGCTCACGTCGAAGAACACGTAGAACAGGAACAGGTCGAGGGCGAGGAACACCCCGAGGGAGGCGGCCTCGAGGAACAAGAAGGCGGCGAAGTACTGCCGGGGGCGGCCGCGGAGGTCCACCGGGTAGGCGACGCTGGCCAGGAACAGCAGGGCCGTCATGGCGGCCAGGGGCAGCGACACCCCGTCGACGCCCACCTTGTAGCCCACACCGAGCGTGGGGATCCACGGCACCGACTCGACCAGCTCGAACCCACCGCCGCCGTCGAAGGCGACCCAGGCCACGACCATGATGGCCAGCGGGACGGCGGCCACGGTCACGGCGACCAGCCGGGCCGAGCGTTCGTCCAGGCGTCGGACGAGGAGGAGGGCGACGGCCCCGAGCAGGGGAACGAAGATGGCGGCAGAGAGCAACCGCTACCGCCCCAGCGCGGCGACGGCGGCCGCGGCGACGAAGCCGACGGCGACGATCACGTAGTACTGGTGGGCAAGGCCGGTCTGAAGGCGCCGGCTGGTGCGGCCGGCGGCGCCGGTTCCTCGGGCCAAGTCCTCGACGGCTCGGTCGACGCCCCGCTCGTCGGCCTGGCGGGAGATCACGGCGGCGCGAAGCGCCCCTCCTGACACCGCCCGCACGACGCCGTCGAGGCTGCGCTCTCCCCACCACGACGCCGCGCGGGACAATGCGACGGGTACCCGAGCGGCGGCCCGCACGCCGGCGTCGACCACGCGGTCGTCGAAGGCCGCCAGGGTCCGGGACAGCGCCAGCGCGGGGTCGACGACGAGGCGGCGGGCGGCGACGGGCAGCCCGAGCCAGGAGGCCAGGCCGGCCTGCACGCCAGCGGGCAGTGCGAGGGTGACGAGGCGTCCGCGGCGCGCCAGGAGCACGACGATTGCGCCGGCGCCGGCGAGGGCGGCCAGCGAGACGGGGAGCTCCCAGGCCGCGCCCTCGACCAGCCGCCCGCCGGTGGCCGCCTCCACCGCGCCTCCTGCTCCTGGCAGCCAGAGCACGGCCAGGGCGATGG
>JALYMX010000338.1 GCA_030773495.1 Actinomycetota bacterium
ATAGGCCGCCCGGCGGTCCCGCAGGGGGGCGAGGCCCGGCGCATCGAGGCGGTCGGAGGTGCTTAGGGCGGCGTTGAGGACGGCGAGGCGGCGGGCCACGACGCTCTGCAGGTCACCCACCCGCTGCTGGCCCTCGAGGGCGACCCGGCGCCGGTCGACGAAGCTGCGGTCGACGACCTCGTCGCCCGGCGCCTCGGCCACCTCGGCCTCTGCTGGCCGGCCCGGCGCGGCCACCTCGGCGCCGGTCGAGAACTCGGTGTTGCACACCCCGCACACCACCGGCCCCTTGGCCAGCACCGACGACGCCATCCGCAGCTTGCGCCCGCACCCACAGGTGGCGGCCAGCGCGCCACGGCCCTTCCCGTTCGCCTCGTCGCCGTCGCGCTCCTGCCCGCTGGGCGTCCCCTCGGCGCCCGCCACCGCGTCCCGGCCGAGCCGGCGGGCGATGCGGATCTCCTCGCCGAGGCGCTCGATGGTGGGGCCGTAGCGCTCCCGGGCCTCAGGGGTCAGGCTGGTGCCGGCCAGGCCGTAGGGGGGCGTGGCCGTCACCTTGAGCAGCACGGCCCGGGCCGAGTCGGCGAAGCGCTGGTTGTGGTAGCGGCCGCCCCGGCTGGTGTCCGAGATGCCGGCGGCGGCGTTGAGGCCGTGGGCCGCCTCGTGGAGCAGCACCTCGAAGACCTGGTCGGCCGGCAGGTGCAGGGCCTCGCCGGCCAGCAGGACCTCGCCCCGCACCTGGCCGTCGGCCAGCCACCGGCCGCCCCACCAGTGGCCGAGCTTGACCAGCCGGCCCCGCTCCACGCCGGACCCGAGGATCATGACGGCGTCCGGCAGGCTCGGGTGGTGGCGCCGGATGTCGGCCCACGCCGCCTCGCACGCCTTGACCACGGCACTGGCCGTGGCCCCGGCCGGGTCCGTCGCCTCGCCGTCGGCAGCCTCGGTCGCGGCGGAGGCCTGCCTCCCGCCGGCGACGACGGCGGACCGGGGCGGCTCCTCCAGCAGCCCCCGCTCCACCAGCTCTCGGTTGGCCACCATCCACTGGTGGACCACCGAGGCCGGCAGATGGAACTGGGTGCGGTGGGAGAGGCCGGCGATCACGTCGTCGCGGAAGCGCAGGTACACCTCCGGCGCCACGTCCATGCCGGTCTCGGCGCACAGGATCGACTGAGCCAGGTCGGCCGAGCCGGCGCCGAGGTCGCCCCAGGCGAAGCCGTCGGGCGAGTGCGTGCCCCGGTGCACCAGCTGGCGCGGCGCCGGCAGCGCCTCCATGGCCTCGATCCGCTCGATGAGGGCCTGTTTGCGGGCCAGCACCTCGGCCCGGTCGAGCTCCGGCCCGATGACCGGGTCGGCGAGCGCACGCAGCTGGCCCATCACGTCGACCAGCTCGGCCAGGTCGACCTTCTCCCCCTCGTGGGCCACCCACACCCGCGGCCGCCCGTCGCCGTCAAGCTCCCCGACGTAGACGCGCACGGCGCCTCCCTTCCGGCTCGATGAGGTCGTCCCGCCCGGCCGTGGCCCGCAGCGACGGCGTGGTGAACCAGGGCCGCAGGCGCACGTGGGCGGGCAGTTCGTTGCCGTAGACGAGGACGCCCTCGTCGGCGCCCATGCGCCGCAGGACGTCGATGGGGGCGGCCCGGCGGTAGGTGGCGTGCTCGCTGACCGAGCGCCGGTTGCCGGCCAGGTCAGTCGACACGTTGCGCTCCACCCGGGCGGTGTCGCCCACCAGCCGGGACACCAGGTCGAGCGTGTCGGGGTCGGAGATCCCGGCTCCGAACAGCTTGGCCCGGTGGTTGTTGAGCACCGTGCGGGACCGCTCCCGGTAGGCGGCCTTCAGCTGGCCGAGGTCCTGCCAGACGGTGACCAGGGTGATGCCGTGGCTGCGGGCGGTGGACGCGTAGGCAGGCAGGTCGGGCAGGACCACGGTGTTGCCGGCCTCGTCGATGAGGGCCAGGCACGGCCGCTCCAGCCGCCCGCCCCGGCGCGACGCCGTGTCGTAGGCGTGGCGGACCGCCTGCTGGAGCAGCACGGTGAGCACGGGGCGCAGCCGGGCCTGCTCGTCGGCGGTGGCGACGACGTAGATGGTGTTGTCGCCCGCCAGCCATTCGTCGAGGTCGATGCGGAACGGGCTGGGCCGGGCCACGTGGCCCACGAGGGGGTCGGCCCAGGCGGCCAGGACGTTCTGGATGGTGGCGTAGACCGAGCCCCGCAGCCTCGGCTCCTTGTCCCACAGCGCCCTGGCGCTGAGCAGCGCGGCGGTGGGGTCGCCGGCCATGGAGGCCCTGTCGGCCTGCCACTCCGCCTCCACGCTGTCGGCGACCTGCAGGGCGAGCTCGCACGGCCACGCCGCGGTCGCCAGGTCGGCCAGCGCCGCGGCCACGGGCGGGCCGGCGGCCAGCATGCGTCGGAACATGGCCAGGGTGCGCTCGTACAGCGCCTCCCACTCGGCGTGCATGGCCGCCTCCGCCTCGGGCGTCTCCGGCGATGGGACGGCGGCGGCGTCCTCGGCCGCTGCCTCGAGCAAGTGCTCCGGCTCGGTCCTCGCCTGGGCGTCGACCCAGCGGACCACGGCGGCGAGGTCGCGCTTGCCGGTGGCCGCGGCGAACAGGTGGGGGGCGAGGCCCTTGCGGGCCTGGGTGTACCAGTAGTCGGCGTCGGCCAGGGAGTCCCGCGCCGGGGTGACCGACTCCACCATCCACGCCGCCGTGCGCAGGGCACCCGGCCAGGTCGTGCAGGCGTCGAGCGGCGACCAGGGAGCGGGGTCCTCGCCGCTCACCCTGGTCGGGTCGAAGACCCACACCCGACCCCGGGACCGGCGGTGGGCGATGGTGGCGGCGATGAGGTCCGACTTCACCGACGTGGCGATGATCGGCCCCTTCCACTCCAGCAGGGCGGGGATGGCGAAGCCCGCCGTCTTGCCGCACCCACTCGGGCCGATGACGGCCAGCGACGCCTGCGGCTCGCAGGCCAGCAGACGCTTGCCGGCGTAGCCGATGGTGACCCGGCCCGGCTCGGGGTCGGGCACCACCAGCCGGCGCAGGTGGCGGCGACGGGCGAAGCCGGCCTCGGGGGTGACGCCGAGCGGGCCCCGTCGGTCGCGCCGGCGGCCGCGCAGGACGAGGAACCCGGCGATGACGGCGGCCGCCGCGGCCAGCACGAGGAGCTGGCAGGCCCAGTAGGCGATCGGGCCGGGCAGGGCGCCCCGGACGGGCGCCGGCCACGCCTGCTTCGGGTCGGACAGGTGCGAGGGCAGGCCGAGCAGGGCCTGGCCGGCGTCGACGAAGCGGACCGCCCCGGCGCGGCCGGTGAGCCGGGCGGCCAGCGCGGCGC
>JALYMX010000339.1 GCA_030773495.1 Actinomycetota bacterium
GGCCGAGGCGGTGTGCCTGGCCCGCGACCTGGTGAACGAGCCGGCCGGCGCCCTCACGCCGGCGGCGCTGGCCGAGCGGGCGCGGGCAGTGGCCGAGCAGGAGGGGCTGTCGGTCACCGTCCTCGACGAGGTGGCCATCGCCGAGCACCGCCTCGGAGGACTGCTGGGCGTGGCCGCCGGGTCCGAGCAGCCGCCCCGCCTGGTCGAGCTGGTGTACGACCCGCCGGAGGCGGAGGCGGCCACGGTGGTGCTGGTGGGGAAGGGCATCACCTTCGACTCCGGGGGCCTGTCGATCAAGACGGCCGAGGGCATGATGACCATGAAGACCGACATGTCGGGGGCGGCCGCCGTGCTGGGCGCCATGTCGGCGCTGCCGGCCCTCGGCGTCCGGGTGCGGGTGGTCGGCATCCTGCCCATCACCGAGAACATGCCGGGCGGCGCGGCCACCAAGCCGGGCGACGTGCTCGAGATCCGCAACGGCACCACCGTCGAGGTCCTCAACACCGACGCCGAGGGGCGCCTGGTGCTGGCCGACGCCCTGTCGCTCGCCGCCGAGCAGGCCCCCGACGCGGTGATCGACCTGGCCACCCTCACCGGCGCCCAGGTGGTGGCGCTCGGGCGCAGGATCGCCGGCCTCATGGGCAACGACGACGCCCTGGTCGAGCGGGTGCGGGCGGCGGCGGAGGCGGCCGGCGAACCGGCGTGGCCCCTGCCGCTGCCCGACGACTACCGCTCCCACCTCGACTCCGAGGTCGCCGACCTCAAGAACATCGGCAAGGCCGGGGAGGCGGGCACGCTGGTGGCCGGGCTGTTCCTCCGCGAGTTCGTGGGCGACGTGCCCTGGGCCCACCTCGACATCGCCGGCCCCGCTCGCGCCGAGTCCGACGAGGGCTATCTCACCAAGGGCGGGACGGGCACCGGCGTGCGCACGCTGCTCGAGCTGCTCACCCGCTTCGGTTGACGACTCCGTTGACGACCACGCGGGCCAGCTCGGCGGCCAGGGCGTCGGCGTCGTCCGGGCTGTCGGCGATGCAGGTGGCGCCCATCTTGCCGAACTGCGGCAGGGCCCCCAGCAGGTGGAGGGCGATGCCGGTACCGGTGGCGGGATCGAAGGCCAGCCCGGCCCGGTCGACCGCCTCGATCACCTCGGCCGGCGTGCAGCCCACCAGATGCTCCGACTTGAGGTTGTCGGTGGCCCAGTAGCTCTTGGCCCGCCCGCCCGCCACCAGCTCGCCGGTGCGGGGGTCGTAGCGCCCACCGGTGGCCAGCCTGGTCATCCAGAACGGGTGGGTGGTGCCGCCCATCCGCAGGTTGATCTCGCTCAGGTACAGCCTCGGTCCACCGTCGCCGGGAACCAGCAGGAAGTCGATGCCGAACGAGCCGATGACCCCCTCGCCGGCCAGCACCTCGGCCACGGCCACGCCGGCCCGCTGGATGTCGAGGCGGTAGGCGGGGGCGGCCGGGAACCGGCAGCCCAGGTACACGTGGTTGCTGGGCCCGCCCAGGATCTGGTCGTGGGTCGACACCACGTCGAAGCTGCCGTCGGGGGCGATGCGGACCTGCACGCTCGGCGACACCGTCCCCTCGCGCCGGACCAGCTCCTCGACGATGGCGCCGCCCTTGGCGATCTTGGCGGCGAACGACGGCCACGACTCCTTGGCGGCGCAGAACGTGGTGGACGACATCGGCAACGGCGAGGTGAGCCCTGCCAGGTCGATCAGGGCGTTGCCCTGCCCGGAGAACCCGTCGTTGAGCTTCACGACCACGGCCTCGGCCTCCGGGCGGCGAGCCCGCAGGTCGGCGACGGCCCGCTCCACCTCGTCGAGCGAGTACAGCGCCTCGCTGCCCTCGAGGACGGGCACACCGGCCCGGCGGGCCACGCGACGGGACCCGGTCTTGGACCCGAGCGGGACGAGGTCGGGGTGCGGCCCGAACACGGGCAGGTCGAGGGCGTCGGCCAGCGCCTCCTCCGCCATGGTGACGTTGAACGGGAGCAGGTAGGCCTGTTCGGGCGGGCCGGCGAGCCGGCGGACGTGGTCGACCAGGTCGGGCCGGGTGAGCAGCTTCTCGGTGAGCGGGACCGGGCTGGGGTCGTCGAGGGCCACCATGGCCAGCCGGCGCCGGGCGTGGACCGGGTCGGGAACGAAGCGCAGGTAGTACTCGACGATGGCCTCGTCGACCGGCAGCGAGGTGAGGTACACGATGCGCAGGTCGGGCCGGCGCAGGAGCAGGGTGGTGAACAGCAGCCGCTCCTCGTAGAACGCGATGCCGAGGATCTTGCGCAGCTCGGCTACCGCGAACGTCGGGGAGGGCAGCACCACGATGGTGCCCGACTCCAGCGCGTCGACGCCGCCGTCGCCCAGCCGGTCGACCAGCGCCCGCTGGCGCCGTTCCCACGACGCGGGGGGCGCCGGCGCGCTGCGCGGCCTCAGACCCCCACCTCCGCCAGGGCGTCGTCCACGGCGGCCAGCACCTCGCCGGAGAGCACCACGCCGGCCGCCGCCGCGTTCTCGCGTACCTGCTCGGGACGGGTGGCGCCGATGATGGCTGACGAGACGACGGGCTCCCGCAGCACCCACGCCAGGGCCAGCTGGGCCAGGGACAGCCCGGCCGCCTCGGCCACCGGGACCAGCCGTTGCACGGCGCCGAGAACCTCGTCCTTGCGCCAGCGCCCCATCCAGTTGCCCACCTTGGGGTCGGCGGCCCGGCTGCCCTCGGGCGGTGGAGAGCCGGGGCGGTACTTGCCGGTGAGCACGCCCTGGGCCAACGGCGAGAACACGATCTGTCCGATCCCCTCGGCGGCGCACAGCGGGAAGACCTCGGCCTCCGGCCTGCGCCACAGGATCGAGTACTGCGGCTGGCTGGACACGAAGCGCTCCACCCCGGGCAACGCCAGGGCGGCGCCGATCTGCGGCGCCGTCCACTCGCTGAAGCCGATGGCGCGGGCCTTGCCCTGTCGCACGAGCTCGGTGAGCGCGCCCATCGTCTCCTCGAGGGGCGTGTCGGCGTCGTAGCGGTGGCACTGGTACAGGTCCACGTGGTCGGTGCGCAGTCGGCGCAGCGAGGCGTCGCACTGCTTGCGCACCTGCGCCGCCGACAGCCCCCGGTCGGTGTCGGACATCGGGAAGTACGCCTTGGTCGCCACCCTGTACGACGCCCGGTCCAGGCCCTGGAGCGTCTCGCCGAGGAACGACTCGGCCGCTCCCCGGCCGTACACGTTGGCCGTGTCGAAGAAGTTGATCCCGAGGTCGAGGGCGGTGTGGATGCACGCCCGCCCCCGCTCCTCGTCGACGGCCGACCCGTACGTCAACCACGAGCCCAGGCTGATGGCCGGCACGTCGAGCTCGCTCCGTCCCAGGCGCCGGTACTCCACGCCGACTGCCTACCAGAAGCGCGGCCGGCGCTACTGCGCGGCACCGGCGGGGTGGCGAGGGCGACCGGCGCCGGCGGGCGGCGCGACG
>JALYMX010000340.1 GCA_030773495.1 Actinomycetota bacterium
CATGGCCGACCTCAAGAAGGGTGGCCTCCGCGAACTGCTGGAGGCCACCGTCCAGGCCCGCCAGGAGATCGTCTCCGGGTAGTTGGTCCGGGTCGTTGCTCAATCGAGAAACCCCCCGTCGCCCCTCGGGCGGCGGGGGGTTTCGCGTTTCTGACGCAGCCACGGTGGCGGCCGGCACAGTGCGTCGTGCCACTTATCTGGGAGGTTTATCCCTGGGTATGGTGGCCGGCGGTGCCCGCGATTGCCTGGGAGGGAAATGCGTTCGCTGCCTCTTGAGGTGATCGCGGCGAGGGGCCGATCGTCCGCTCGCGACGACGCCACGACCGATCGCACGCTGCGGAGCATCCTCAAGCACGCTCGGCGCGCCGTGCCCGGCGGCGACGAGGCCGGCATCGTGCTGGTCACCGATGGCGTGGCGGCCATGGCGGCGGGAACCGCCCACATGGCCCGCCAGCTCGACCGCACGCAGTGCGAGTCGGGGCGGGGGCCCGGCCTCGAGGCCATGCGCCAGCTCCAGGTGTTCAACGTCGGCTGCCTCGCCTCCTCGTCAAGCTCGTGGCCCGACTTCTCCTGGGTGGCGGCCCGACTCGGCGTGGCGAGCAGCCTGTCGGTCCCGGTCACCTGGGCGGGGCGAGCCCTGGGCGTGCTCGGCGTGTACTCGTCCCGTCCGGACGCCTTCGCCGGGTGCGAGGCGGCCGGGATCGAGGTGGCGCGGGAGGCGGCGCTCGCCCTGGCCTCGCTCCAGGGGCGGGAGACGCTCCACCGGCGCCGGCGCTGGCACGGCTTCGACGCCCCCGCCGTCCTCCCCGCCGGGCGCTCGACGTTCGGCGTCGTGTGGCCGGTCGCCGACGCCACCCTGTAGCGCCGCCCCTCCCGGTCCACGCACCCGCCCGGACGTAGAATCGTCCTTTCGCCGAGCGAGGGGGAAGCAGTGGCTGAGGTCGAGATCGGCATCGGCAAGTCGGGACGGCAGGCGTACGGGTTCGACGACATCGCCATCGTCCCCAGCCGCCGCACCCGCGACCCTGAGGACGTCGACATCTCCTGGGAGATCGACGCCTTTCGCTTCGACCTGCCCCTCATGGCCGCCGCCATGGACGGCGTGGTGAGCCCGGCGAGCGCCATCGAGGTCGGCCGCCTCGGCGGGGTCGGCGTGCTGAACCTCGAGGGCCTGTGGACCCGCTACGAGGACCCCGAGCCGCTGTTCGAGGAGATCGCCGAGCTCGACGACGGCAAGGCGACGGCGCGGATGCAGCAGATCTACTCGGAGCCGGTGAAGCCCGAGCTGGTCACTGAGCGCATCCGGGAGATCCGCGAGGCGGGCGTCGTCTCGTGCGCCTCGGTCACCCCCCAGCGGGCCCTCCAGTTCGCCGGCGCCGTCCTCGACGCGGAGCTCGACCTCCTCGTCATCCAGGGCACGGTGGTGTCCGCCGAGCACGTGTCCAAGACGGTCGAGCCCCTCAACCTGAAGAAGTTCATCCGCGAGTTCGAGATCCCCGTCATCGTGGGCGGGTGCGCCTCCTACCACGCCGCCCTGCACCTCATGCGGACGGGGGCGGTCGGCGTCCTGGTCGGCGTGGGCCCGGGCAACGCCTGCACCACCCGGGGCGTGCTGGGCCTAGGCGTGCCGCAGGCCACGGCCATCGCCGACGCCGCCGGCGCCCGCATGCGCCACCTCGACGAGACGGGCGTGTACGTCCACGTCATCGCCGACGGGGGCATGAGCCGGGGCGGCGACATCGCCAAGGCCATCGCCTGCGGGGCCGACGCCGTGATGATCGGGTCCCCGCTGGCCTCGGCCCACGAGGCCCCCGGCCGGGGCTTCCACTGGGGGATGGCCACCTTCCACCCCACGCTGCCCCGCGGCACCCGCGTGCGCACCAAGGTGCGGGGCACCCTCAAGGAGGTGCTCGTGGGCCCCGCCCACGAGAACGACGGCCGGCTCAACCTGTTCGGCGCCCTGCGCACGTCGATGGCCACGTGCGGCTACCAGACGGTGAAGGAGTTCCAGAAGGCCGAGGTCATGGTGGCGCCCTCCCTGCAGACCGAGGGCAAGTCCCTGCAGCGCACCCAGCAGGTCGGCATGGGGCTGTGACGGCGGGGGGCGGGCCCACCGACACGGCGCCGGGTGGGGGTGGGGTCCCCGCCTCGGCGAGGAGGCCGGGCGACGCCGCCGAGTCGACGACCTCGGGTCCGCCGCCAGCCTCCGTGGCATTCGCCCCGCCGTCGCCTCCGGCGTTCAGCGGACCCGAGGTCGTCGACTACGGCGTCGTCGTGGGGTCCCCGGCCGGGCCCAACAACTTCGACACGGTGCTGGTCGTCGACTTCGGCGCCCAGTACGCCCAGCTCATCGCCCGCCGGGTGCGCGAGGCGCACGTGTACTCCGAGATCGTCCCCCACACCATGACGGCCGAGGAGATGCTCGCCCGCCGCCCCGCCGCCGTCATCTTCAGCGGCGGCCCCAAGTCGGTCCACGTCGACGGGGCGCCCACCGTCGACCCGGCCCTGTACGCCACCGGCACGCCCATCCTCGGCATCTGCTACGGCGCCCAGCTACTGGCCCGGGAGCTGGGCGGCGAGGTGGCCCGCACCGGCAGGGGTGAGTACGGGCGCACGCCGATGACGGTGGTCGACCCCTCGGTGCTCTTCGCCGACCTGCCGGGCGAGCAGGACGTGTGGATGAGCCACTTCGACTCCATCGTGTCCGCCCCCCGGGGCTTCCGGGTGGTGGCCACCACGCCCGACGCCGCCGTGGCCGCCCTGGAGGACCCCGAGCGCCGGCTGTACGGCGTGCAGTTCCACCCCGAGGTCGCCCACACGCCGCGAGGCCAGGAGGTGCTGAAGCACTTCCTCTACGACGTGGCCGGCTGCCGCCCGTCGTGGACCATGACATCGGTCATCGAGCGGTCCGTGGAGGAGGTGCGGCGCCAGGTCGGGAACGAGAAGGTCATCTGCGGGCTCTCCGGCGGCGTGGACTCGGCGGTGGCCGCCGCCCTGGTCCACAAGGCGGTGGGCGACAACCTCACCTGCGTATTCGTGGACACGGGCCTCATGCGGGCGGGCGAGGCCGAGCAGGTGGAGGACACCTTCCGCCGCCAGTTCCAGGTCGACCTGGTGCACGTGAAGGCGGCCGACCGCTTCGTCGAGGCCCTGAACGACGTCATCGACCCGGAGCGCAAGCGCAAGATCATCGGCGAGACCTTCATCCGGGTCTTCGAGGAGGTGGCCCGCGACCTGCACGACGCCCGCTTCCTCGTCCAGGGGACGCTCTACCCCGACATCATCGAGTCGGGCACCAAGGACGCCGCCCGGATCAAGAGCCACCACAACGTGGGCGGCCTGCCCGAGGACATGGACTTCGAGCTGGTGGAGCCCCTGCGCAACCTGTTCAAGGACGAGGTCCGCGCCGTGGGCGAGGAGCTCGGCCTCCCCGAGGAGATCGTGTGGCGCCAGCCCTTCCCGGGACCGGGCCTGGCCGTGCGCATCGTGGGCACGGTGACCCCCGAGCGCCTCGACATCCTGCGGGCGGCCGACGCCATCGTGCTCCAGGAGATGCGCCGGGCCGGCCTCGAGCGCGACCTGTGGCAGAGCTTCGCCGTGCTCCTGGCCGTGCGCACCGTGGGCGTGATGGGCGACGAGCGCACGTACGCCTATCCCGTGGTGGTCCGGGCCGTGACGTCGGAGGACGCCATGACGGCCGACTGGGCCCGGCTGCCCTACGACGTGCTCGAGCGCCTGTCCAGCCGCATCATCAACGAGGTGCCCGGCGTGAACCGGGTGGCCTTCGACGTCACCTCCAAGCCGCCGGGGACCATCGAGTGGGAGTGAGCCCGGCGGCCGGCGCCGACGCCGACGCGGTACTGCCGGTGCTGCGGGCCCTGGCCGAGCCCAAGCGGCTGGCCATCCTGTCGGCGCTCCGGGCCAAGGAGCGCTGCGTGCGCGACCTGGTGGCCACCGAGTCGCTGCCCCAGCCCCTGGTGAGCCACCACCTGCGCGTCCTCGTCGATGCCGGCCTGGTGCGGGCGCGAAGGGCGGACGGCTTCACCATGTACGCCGTCGACCCGGAGGGCATGGCCGCCGCCCGCCGGGCCGTAGGCGAGGTGCTCGACACCGAACTCCTCGACCCAGTCGCCCTTCCCGGCGGGAACTCCCACTGCTGCGCCGGCTGATCGCCGTGTCGGCGGTGTCGCCCTCAGCGAGCGCACCTGAGTTCTTGCCGCACGGGACATGCTCCTACTTGCAAATGGCGTTCGCCCTGGCCCGGGCCTCACGCGGTTGTCACCCGGTCGGCCGGCAGAACCACCACGAGGCCGGATAGCGCTGGCCTGCGGTCTTGAACTCAGGTCACCGCTTCCACTGTCTCCCCCGGACGTCGCGCTGGACCCTCTTCCCGGACGCCGGGGGCGGGGGCGGGGGATGGCCCGAATCACGACCCATGTATCCCGGTGACGCCGACGACCCGATGAACCTCGCCCACTCGCGCTCCCGACCGGGGGCCGATGCTGGCTCAACCCGGCCCAGCGTCTGCCGATGTACGAGCCGTTGACGTTCCGTACAACGTCCGGTACGGTGTCTCGAGGAAGGAAAGGCGATCTCGATGGCAGTACCTCGGACTCCTCGGACAACTCGCCTGGAGGCTCGCGTTGAGCCCGAGCGCCTGGAGCGCATCCGTTTCGCTGCCGAGCTTCTGCACGCGTCCGTCAGCTCGTTTGTCATCGACGCCGCCGAGGAGAAGGCCGAGCGGGTGATCACCGAGCACC
>JALYMX010000341.1 GCA_030773495.1 Actinomycetota bacterium
GCGCCGCCGCGCTCGCTCCCCCGAGCGCCGGCCCGCCCGAGCGCTCGGCCAGCGCCGCCCGGAGGGCCTCGGTGTCGGCCACCACTCGCGGCTGGGCCAGCGCGCCCGCCGTGGCCCGGCGGGTGAGGGCGCGGGACGGGCCCTCCACGGCATCTCCCAGCGCCTCGGCCGAGAGGTCTCCCGCCCGGCGGAGGGCGCCGACGGCCACGCGAACGACGGCACCAACCGCCCCGGCCATCCCGTTGCGCTCGCTCGGGGCAGCCGCTGGGTCGTCGGGAGGCGCACCCACCTCCCAGCTGCTACCCGAAGCGGCGTGACGACATGCGCCGGTGGGTGGCGACGGCGTGCGGGACGAGCGGCCTGGGTAGGGGCCGGGCATGGACGACGACGAGCTGGCGACGACCGACGACGAGGCGAACCTCGTGGACCGCATGCGGGACATGCCGGTCGGGGTCGCCGACCCCAACATCATCGGCGACGCCGGGCCCACCGACGTTCCCCCCGGCAGCGACCCGCCTCCGGCGCCCGTCGGCGACGTTCCCGACGAGGAGCCGTAGCGGGCCGACGCTTCTTCAGCGTGGGGTGGCGGAAGTGGCGAGCTGGCCGTTGCCCTCGAACGCCGCCGCCCGCAACCCCCGGCGGGCCAGCTCGTGCAAGAACGGGACGGGCTGGCCCACCAGCTCGGCGAGGCCGCCGGCGCCCGGGCGGGCCAGCCGCCCGCCGACGGCCCACAGCGCCGTGACTCCCGCCACCATCCCCGCGGCGACGGCCGGGCGGTCGAGGGCGCCGAGCACCCGCACGTCGGTGGCCGGCCCCCGCCGGCCGCGGATCTCCACGCGCGCCGCCCCGAGGAGGCCCTCGGGGTGCGGCTGGCGCAGCATCGGCAGGCGTGCGGTGAGGCGATCTCGGCGCGTGGCCGCCACCCGCGCCGTCACCCTGCGAACGCCGGGGAAGGCGGGCACGAGCACGAGGGCGTCCGGGAGCCCGCCCCGGTAGCAGTCCTGGGCGCCGACCGGGTCGGGGAACCAGCACAGCTCCCGTCCCGACCCTCCCCGCCGCGAGGTCCAGGCGCCGTCGCGCCAGTCCAGGGCCTCCTGGGTTAGCGCCTGATGGTGGCGGCGGGCGCAGGCGGGGCCGCCGGTACCCGCCCGCGCCACGTGCACCTCGTCGACCTCGTCGAAGCCGGAGGCGGCGTGGCGGGCCAGCGCGCAGGTGTAGCCGGGGCTGAACCCGGCGGCCACGGCCACCGTGGCGCCCTGCCGCCGGGCCAGGTCGTCGAGCTCCAGCAGGCGCCCCACGTCGGGCACGGCGTCGCCGACCGACACCACGTGGGCGCCTCTCTCGACGGCGGACGTGGCCAGCTCCAGGTGTGGTGGCGGTGTGGCGAGGACGACGACGTCACCAGGACCGAGGGCGCCCGGTGCCCACACGGCCGGCGTGGCGGGAGCGCCGAGGGACGCGGCGACGGAAACCATGCGGCCTTCGTCGCTGTCCACGAGGAGCAGGTGCTCGACCCCCTCGGCGCCCAGGAGCTGGCGGGCGGCGCGGGCGCCGACCGCCCCGGTCCCCACCACGACGGCGGTCGCCGGCCGGTTCACTACGACAGGTCCGGGCCGGACAGCTCCCGCCAACCTCCCTCCTGCGGCGGTACCCCGCCGCTGCCCCGGAGGCGCAGGACGCCGGCCAGAAGGCCCGCGCCGAAGAGGACCACGACGCTGCGGCGCAGTGTCTTCACCATCGGCGTTCCGATCTCGGGGGGTGAGCCCGCCTAGCCGGCGGAGGCGTCGCCCGACGCTAGTACGCCCCCGGCCGGGTCGGTGCCGCCTCCCAGGTACCGCTCCACCACCTCGGGGATGCGGGCGAGGAACCCCGGCTTGCTGAAGCAGGCGACGGCGCCCAGCTCGCGGCTCAGGTTCAGGACCTCGACGGCGGCGTGGGCGGTGACGACCAACACCACGCTGCGGGGGCACTGCCGGCGGAGCTCGGGCAGGGTCGAGAGCCCGCCGCGCTTGGGCATGGCGAGGTCGAGGACGATCAGCTCGGGCTGCTCGCGGACGGCCAGCTCGAGACACTGCTCACCGTCGCCCGCCTCCACCACCTCGACGCCGGCCCACTCGAACTCCTGGCGGTACAACGCGCGCAAGCGGGCGTCGTCGTCACAGATGAGCGCGGCCACCGAGGGAAGGTACGCCCAACCCGGTGCCCGGCGCCATAGCCCGAACGGCCCATCGTCGGGGTCCGAAGTGGCCAGCGCACCCGCCCTTGCCGACCTGGGCGGCGTGGCCCTCCCGCTCAGCTCAGTGCTCGACCTCGACCGGCGCCCCGGCGATGAAGTCGTTCAGCTCGTACACCGGTGCTGCGTGGCACCACATGCACTCGTGAGCCCGCGGCTCGGGGGGAGGGAGGTCGACGCCCGAGAAGAACTGACGGCCACAGGCCTTGCAGTTGAGGTACAGCGCCACCGGACGCTCCCCCTCAACTGGCGCCGGCGGTGTAGCGCCGGCGTAGGGCGTCGATGTGCTCCGAGCTGATGCTGTGGGCGCGGGTGGCCTCCTCCTCGGCCTGGCGGCGCAGCTCCTCCTCCGCCTCGATCCACGCCAGCTCCTCCGGCTCGAGCGGCCGGGGCAGCTGCTGCTTGCGCAGGTCTGCCCACAACAGCCGAAGCAGGCCCGGACTGGCGTCACCCTGCGGCGTGTTCTCGGGTTCCTGCCGCCTGCTCTCCGGGTCCCGCCGGCGCCGGCGGCGGCCCTTCAACTGCACCTCGTGTTCCTCGCTCGCCATGGTTGCTCCCCTGCTCGTCGCCAGCCCGGTGGCGGTGTCGCC
This sequence comes from Actinomycetota bacterium, assembly GCA_030773495.1. Taxonomy (GTDB): domain Bacteria; phylum Actinomycetota; class Acidimicrobiia; order Acidimicrobiales; genus JALYMX01. Next base: position 2,824 of record JALYMX010000341.1, read on the forward strand.
GTGACCGGGCGCCAGGCTCGATCGTCCGCGACGAGCAGTAGGTCTGCAATAGCTGATTTCCGCACGTAGATGAGCGGCTGGGACGAAGCCAAGAGGAGCTCGAGTGGGGCTAGGTGGAATCGAACCACCCAACTGCTCGCCTCACACGGGGAAGCTGGCCTGGCTGTCAACCGTCTGCGTACCGCCCGTTGGCCTCCTTCTTCCGAGCCTCGCGCTCTCGAACGGTCAGGCGGCGCGCGACCGGGTGGTGTTCCTCGCCCCGGGCGCCGGTCGATGCTCACCAGCCAGCAGGCCACGGTGGTCGGCGTGGGCGAGGGACGCCTCACCGCCCGCCTCGACGACGGCCGCACCGAGGTCCTGGCCGGCGACGAGCTCGACGCCGATCACCTGGACCACGCCTACGCCCTCACCGGGCACCGCACCCAGGCGGCCACGGTGGAGCGGGCGCACGTGCTGGCCGGCGGCGGCGGGCGCGAGCTTGCCTACGTGGCTATGAGCCGGGCCCGGGGCACCACGCACGTGCACGTGGTGGCCGACGACGTCGACCAGGCGGGGATGACCTCGGCGCCGAGTGGCGCCGGGAGACCCGCCAGCGCTGGGTCCTCGACACCGACGAGGTGGCCGAGGACGGTGGCCGCCGCCGGCCGGACCTCGCCCGCCGGACCGAGGCCACGCTCCGCATCGCTCGGCTCCGTGCCGAGCGCGACGCCGTCAGTGCCATCGCTCCCGAGGCCTCCGACCGACTCCGCATCCTCGACACCCGACTCCGGCTGGAGCAGAGGCCAACCCGCCGAGCGCCACGCCATCCAGCGCCGAGTGTGACCGTTGACACCAACCGCTGACGAAGACCTGATCGGAGCGGCCGGTGCGCTGGCGGCTGCGGCAGCGCAGGCGCCGAAGATCCGGCATTCGGCGTGCCGTGTCGCTTCCGTCATGACATCATGACATCATGACGAAGCACATCACCGTCCGCCTGCCGGACGATCTCGCCGCCGAGGCGGAGGCAGTGGCGCGCGCCGAGGGTCACAGTCTCAACGAAACGGTCAAGCAAGCATTGGCGGAAGCGGTGGAGCGCAAGCGCAAGGACCCGGCGTTCAAGAAGCGGGTGCGACAGATCATCGAACAAGACAGGGAGCTGCTCGAGCGCCTGGCCAAGTGACGGTCGAGTACCTCGACCTCAGCGACTTCCTCGCCATCGCCGCCGCCGTCACCGGCCTCGAAGTCATCACCCTCATCCGAGTGACGCGCCTGTCCCTGGCCGACTCCGCCCTCCACGCTCCGGCTGCCGGCTTCGGCGGCGTCGAGCTGTATCCGGACTTCGTCGACAAGGCGGCGGTGCTGCTGGTGAGGCTGTCGAAGAACCACCCGCTTCCCGACGGAAACAAGCGGGCGGCGTGGGTGTCGATGCGGATGTTCGTCGAGGTCAACGGCTGGCGGTGGCGGAGCTACCCCGACATCGACGACGCCGAAGCGACTGTGCTCGCCATCGCCGCTGGAACGCTCGACGAGGCGGGGACCGCAGCATGGCTACGCCCGTTTCTGGCGCCGCCCGACCGTGCATAAGCGGTCCGGGGGGGGATCGCACGCCGTGCCGGTCGGGGCTAGTTCGCCGTCGTCGCCCGAGGGGCCAGGTCGACGTCCCGGGTCGGGTGCGCTCGCACGATCCGATCCCCTGTGCCTCGACGGCCCACGCGCCGATGATGATGTATTCGACGCCGCACCGTTGAGCGTGGCGAGGATGGCCGCCGCTTCCAGCCGAGGGACGTCGTCGCTCACCCGACGGGCCGGGCCGCCCGAAAGTGCCCGGCGACCTCCGCGTCGCGACGCGGGTTCGAGACCATGGACGCGTCGTGGTCGTCAAGCTCGTCGAGGACGAAGCGGAGGTCCTTCCCGGCGGCCCGCACGAGGCGCTGAAGCAAAGGGATCGATGGCTGACGCCGGCCCGACTCGATAGCCGCGATGGTGGACTGCGGTACCGCTGCGGCTTCGGCCAACTGGCGCTGGGTGAGGTGTGCATCGGTGCGCGCCTGCCACACGAGGGAGCCGGCAATCGTGCAGTCGGGCATCGCCACTCATGATATGTGATCGCAGATCGGTGAGCGGTCCGACCAGTCGGGTCCCAAGGGGTTGTCAGACCGAGTCGCATCCGCGCCACCGGTCCGCCGGAGGACGGGTTCGGAGAGCAGATCAGGGACGATCAGCCGGGCGACCGCTGGGGGCCCGATCATCTCGACAGCCCGTCGTGCCCGCTACGTGCCCCTAGCGGCGAGAAATCCCGGCATCTGACGGGTAGCCACGGACACACTGTGCGCCCGGCCACCCGCCGCTGACGTGCGGTTTTACGGCGCTCCTACGGTGGGGCTAGGTGGAATCGAACCACCGACCTCAGCATTATCAGTGCTGCGCTCTAACCGGCTGAGCTATAGCCCCCGCAACGAGTCACCGACGATACACCGCCGCCCCCCGCCTCAGACGACCGTGCGCCGGAGCGGCTCCTCCTCGAGCACCGTCACCTCGATGCCCCCGACCACGTCGGAGGTGAGGTTGTAGATCACCGCCATGAGGACGTTGGCGCCGGTGCCGAGCAGCACGAGCACCAGCCCGCCGATGAGCGTCGAGCGGAAGATCAGCGCGCCGTTGAAGCTGAACG